>JAEEPF010000023.1 GCA_016284635.1 Prevotella sp. | reverse complement strand
CGTTGATGCGGCTGATAATCATGGCGGCGTCCTTGCCCAGACCGTTCAGGATGACGCGGAGGGGCTTCTGGCGAACCTTGTTGGCCTTCTCGGCAATCTTGATGGCACCCTCGGCGGCAGCGAAGCTCTCGTGGCCAGCTAAGAAGGCAAAGCACTCGGTCTCCTCGCGGAGCAGACGGGCGGCCAGATTACCGTGGCCGATACCCACCTTACGGTCGTCGGCAACACTTCCGGGGATGCAGAAGCTCTGCAGACCGATACCGATAGCCTCGGCGGCCTCGGCAGCGCTCTTCACGCCCTTCTTGATGGCGATGGCAGCACCACAAACGTATGCCCACTTAGCATTCTCGAAGCAGATGCCCTGGGTCTCCTCACACATCAGGTAGGGGTCAACACCTGCCTTGTCGCAGATTTCGTTGGCCTCCTCGATGCTGGCAATACCGTTTTCGTTCAATGCAGCGAGAACCTGCTTGATACGACGCTCGTAACTCTCAAAACTTACTTTTCTTATCATGGCTTGGTCCTCCTATTCTTTACGTGGGTCAATAGCTTTCACAACACCCTGCTCGGCCTTGGTGCGGCCATAGCTGCCGGTGAACTTCTTCACAGCCTCGTTGGCGTCCATGCCGCCCTTGATGGCTTCCATCATCTTGCCGAGGTGAACATACTCGTAGCCGCACACCTGGTCGTCCTTGTCGAGGAACTGCTTGGTGATGTAGCCCTCGGTGAGCTCCAGGTAGCGTGTGCCCTTGGCCACGGTTCCGTAGAGCGTACCTGTCTGAGAGCGCAGACCCTTGCCGAGGTCCTCCAGACCGGCGCCGATGACGAGACCGCCCTCGGAGAAGGCGCTCTGCGTACGTCCGTAGACAATCTGCAGGAACAGCTCACGCATGGCGGTGTTGATAGCGTCGCACACGAGGTCAGTGTTCAGGGCCTCGAGGATGGTCTTGCCGGGCAGAATCTCGCTGGCCATAGCAGCACTGTGGGTCATACCCGTGCAACCGATGGTCTCTACGAGAGCCTCCTGGATGATGCCGTCCTTCACGTTCAGGCTCAGCTTGCAGGCACCCTGCTGAGGTGCACACCAGCCGATACCGTGGGTGTAACCGGAGATCTCCTTGATTTCTTTCACTGCCACCCATTTGCCCTCCTCAGGGATTGGTGCAGGTCCATGATAAGCGCCTTTGCAAACGCTACACATGTTTTCAACTTCTTTTGAATAAATCATTGATAATAAAACATTTAAATGTTAAACAACTTAATAGTTCCTTTTTGTAGCCTACAAAGATACTCAAAATATGGTATACATGTATATAAAGTGGCAAAGTTTTTTCTTCTTTTAACATAATTCTTGGTATAACCATACCTAAGTGTGAGAGAAAAAACGTAATTTTGCAGCCATAATCATATATTGGCAAGTTATGAGTGATCAGGAATTGGAAGAGAGAGTGCAGCGTGCCGTAGACAATTTCATGGCGGGGTACGGCTGTTGTCAGAGTGTGGTGGCAGCCTTTGCCGACCTCTATGGTCTCGACGACACGCTGGCCAAGAAGGTGGCAGCAGGTTTCGGAGGCGGCGTCGGACGATTGCGGATGATGTGCGGGGCCGTTTCAGGCATCGTCATGTTAGTCGGTCTCGATTGCGGACAGACGGAAGGCAGCGACCGTGAGGGGAAATCAGCATGTTACAAGGTGGTGCAAGAATTGTTGGCGAAGTCGAAGGAAGACAACGGCAGCCTCATCTGTGCAGAGATCTTAGGTCTGAAAGGCCATGAGAAGGCCGTCTGCCACTACGAAGCCTCACCACGAACGGCAGAGTACTACAAGACCCGGCCCTGTGCGGCAAAGGTAGAGAGTGCCGCCCGCATCTTTGCTAATTATATTAAAGATGTACGCCTAAGCCGAGCATGAGGTTGTTGGGGTAGTAGAAGTCGTAGAGGCTGTATCCGATATGGACATAGGCCTTTCGCAGGACGTGGATCTTCAGCGCCAAAATTTCATAGAAGCCTTTCAGGTCGTCTGTCTGGGCATTGACGAAATTATGTCCGATGCCGAAGTTGATGGTGAAATAAGGCATGACGAACTCCACGCGTCCTGACAGTCCCAGTGCCACCCGACGATGCCAAGGTGCCAGACGGACATCCTCCTCCGACGGTTCCCGTCTTTTATCCCCTTGGGGGACATCGAACTCCATATTGGCGCTGCTGTCATAGGAGGCGTCGAAGGAGGGTCCTACATTCAGCCATCTGTTGATCCGATAGAGCGGATTCACGTTAAGCCCCACAACCCCATACTTCCCAGGAATGGCGAAAGTACCAGTCTCTGTCTCAAGACCTTTCCGTTTCCAAGCGCCATAGAGCGTCAGATCCCACACCCAATGCCGTTGAAAGGCAGAATCCACTCCTTCTCTCCTTACTCCTTCCCTCCTATTAAAATAATACGCTACACTGGCTTTGATGCCGGCGATATTCAGACCTGCATTGGGGATGGATGTATTGCCGTTACTGAAATGGGTAATGGAGGCACCTAAGTTCAGATCCCACTGATTCGAGAGCATATAACGCAGATAAAGGTCCACATTGATGTAAGCGGTCATTTTGGAGCCAATGACACGGTTGTCGGGATGGGTCTCGGCGTCATACTTCTTCCAACCGTAGGCCAGTCCCAGGTTCCATTCATAGTCAAGGGACAGTCGTCTGGCCAGGGTCTTGATGGTGGCGCCCTGAAAAAGGAAGAGTGAGACGGGATTACCTAATTGCGGGTTCAAGTCGTGATAGGCCAGACCCACACCCTGATAGACGCCCTTATAGAGTTTTGCTTCCATAGAGCCCGACGGAGGCGCGAAGGCATATTTCACCTTCGCCGTGAAGGCGTGGTTCATCGTCCGCACCTCACCGTTGTTCCCCCGAAGGAAATCATTAGTCTTCAGGATCAGCCCCGGCACCGCCTCCACCTCCACACGATGGACAGTCGCACTGTCTTCTGTCTCAGCAGTGGCAGCGAGGGTATATGCCATAGCTGCCATCACGATTTGCAACACCATCATGCACTTTTTTTGATAATAACGACACAAAATTACTAATCTGTCGCAAAAAAACCATGAAAAACGTGCAGGTTTAGAATATTTTAATTAAATTTGCAAGCAAAAAACCGATTAACGATGAAAAATATTATACTAATCTTCGTGTTGGCCCTGTGCCTGACCACGCAGACCATGAGCGCCCAGATGCTATCGGAAGGCGTATCCAAGGAACTTGCGGAGCACCGAAAGGCCAACATCAGCAAAATCATATATGACCTCTCCTTTAATATTCCTGCTGATCCACATGAGCGTGTAAAAGGCAAGGTTGTGATTTCCTTCAATCTGAAGGCGCCACAGGATGTGGTACTCGACTTCCAAGGAGAGTTCGACGGTACCTGCTACGTCTGGGACAAGAAAAAGAAGCGTCGTGGTGCAGAAGTCGTCTATAAGGACGAACATATCATCATCCCTATGGCATCAATGCTCGAAGGCGACAACAAGGTTGAACTGGAATTCGAAGCCAGTGACAAGGCCCTGAACCGCAACGCCGACTATATGTACACCCTCTTTGTGCCCGATATGGCGCGCTCCGTCTTCCCTTGTTTCGACCAGCCCGACCTCAGGGCTGTGTTTGTCACCTCGCTCAAGGTGCCAGAGGGTTGGAAGACGATGACAAGCGACAATGTCTGCCAACTCCCCACCTATCTATATTCTTTTGTGGCAGGTAAGTTCCAGGAGAAGACCTCTGTCCGTGAGGGGCGCCCCATGCGCATCCTCTACCGTGAGACCGATCCCTATAAGGTGGCACAACTCGACCAGGTGTTCGACGAGGCAGCCCAGGCTTTGAAATGGATGGAGGGTTATACGGGCATCGCCTGTCCCTTCAAGGAGTATGGTATGGTGGTGCTGCCAGGCTATCAGTTTGGCGGTATGGAACATCCGGGAGCCATCCAGATGAACGACCGTCGCATCTTCTTGGAGAAGAACGCCACGCAAGAGGAGAAGGCAGCCCGTCTGGAACTGATTGCCCACGAGACAGCCCACCTGTGGTTTGGCGACCTTGTGTCGCTGAAGTGGTTTGAGGATGTATGGACCAAGGAGGTACTCGCCAACTTCATGGCCTCGAAGATTACCCGTCGTACGTTCTCCCGCATCGACCACGAACTGAACTTCCTGAAAACCTACCAGAGCCGGGCTATCGCCATCGACCGTACTGACGGCACCCACCCCATCGCCCAGGAACTGATGAACATGAACCATGCCAGCCTGCTCTATGACAACATCATCTACGACAAGGCACCCGTCATGATGCGGATGCTCGAAGAGGTGATGGGAGCCCCAGAGATGCAGTCAGGCTTACAGAAATACCTTCACGACCACCTGTTCAACAATGCCTCGTGGGACGATCTCGTCGCGACGCTCGACTCTGCGGCACCCAAGGCCAATGTCCGACAGTTCAGTGAGGTATGGGTGAAGCAGAAGGGCATGCCCACGATCCACACCGCCTACAAGGACGGCAACATCGTCATCACCCAGAGCGACCCCTATAAGCGGGGACTCGTCTGGCCGCAGAAGTTCCAGGTGCGTCTCATCTACGAACTCGGCACCAGTCGTACCGTCAATGTCGATATGAAAGAGTCCACCTTTACCATCAAGGTGGCAGGCAAGCCCAACTACATCATCCCCAACTACGACGGCAAGGGCTACGGACACTTCACCCTCGACGATGAGTATGCCGTCATCCTGCCCAAGCGACTCATCACCACCCGCAACGACCTGAACCGCTATGCCTTGCTGCTCACCATCCACGACAACTACCTCTTAGGACGCATCCCGCCCTCACACTTCGGCGAGCTTTACCGCTTTATGATGAAAGAGCACAACCCGCTCATCATGTCTTCGGCCGTCGACCACATGTTCAAGATTGCCTTCGACCTCGCCCCAGAGCAGCGCAAGACCCTCGAACTCTGCATGATGGACCTGCTGGGTGAGAACCGCACGAAGGAGTGCCGCCAATACGTCATCCGCAAGTTGGGTTCGAACGCCACATCACCAGAACTGCTCGATAAGATCTACTCCATCTGGCAGCAGCATAACGACCCGCTCTTCAGCGAACAAGACTATATGAACATGGCCTACCGCCTGGCTATTGTCCGTGGCGACACCTACCATCCTGTGCTGGCTGCACAGCGGAAGCGCTTGAAGAGTGAAGACGAGCGACGGGAGTTCGACTATATCAGTCGTGTCTGTAGTCCTGACCCTGCCCTGCGCACCAGACTATTCAACGAGATGCTCAATCCCCAGAACCGCGAGCAGGAGCCTTGGGCCCTGAAAGCCCTACAGTTGCTTAACTCCGATGTCTACGAGCCTGTCAGCAATGCCCTCATCGAGCCAGGACTGAAATCGCTGCAGTATATCCAGCAGACCAGCGACATCTTCTTCCCCACCAATTGGCTGCAGGCGATGCTGGGATCACATAAGAGCAAGGAGGCCCGTCTGATAGTGGAGAAGTTCATCAGTTCCAATCCCAACTATCCAGAGTACCTTCGCAACAAGATCTTCGAGGCAGCCTGGATCCTGATGAAACAGCAGACCTACGTCACGAAGGCCCAGCCCCTCATCGTGCCGAAGAAAAACCTCACGCCCGCGAAGCCTGTCAAGAAGGCACCAGCAAAGAAGGCGCCTGCCAAGAAGGCACCCGTGAAGAAAAAGAAATAATCCCAATGACACCTATTTAATATATTAATCTCGTTATGATGAAAAAATTGTTTTTCCTTACTGGTCTGATGCTGATGACCAGTTTACTCAGAGCAAATGCAGAAGTAGATCCGAATTTCTATATCTATATCTGCTTCGGACAGTCGAACATGGAGGGTAATGCCGAGTGGGAAGCCCAGGACGTGGGAAATGTCGATGAGCGTTTCCAGATGCTGGCAACATGTAACTTTGACAATCCCAAGCGCACCTTGGGCAACTGGTACAAGGCCGAGTGCCCCATCGTCAACCCTGTGGGTAAGCTTGGACCTTCCGACTATTTCGGTCGTACAATGGTGCAAGAACTCCCCGACAAGAAGATCGGCGTCATTGCCGTTGCGATGGGCGGCAGTCCCATCGAGATGTTCGACAAGGATCTGTACGAGCAGAAATACAAGGATAATTACAACGAGTGGTGGGCTCAGATAGCCAGGAACTACTACGGCGAGAACCCTTACGGCCGCATCATCGAGATGGCCAAGAAGGCCCAGGAGGTAGGTGTCATCAAAGGCATCCTGCTGCACCAGGGAGAGACGAACAATGGTCAGGAAGACTGGCCTGACAAGGTGAAGAAGATCTACAAGGACATGCTGAAGGATCTCGGCCTCAGGGCTTCCGATGTTCATATCTTTGTCGGTGAGACGGAATATGAGGATCAGGGTGGCGGCTGCTCTTGGCACAATCATGTCGTCGCAAAGATTCCTGAGGTCATTCCTACGGGCCACGTCGTATCTGCCAAAGACATTCCAGGCAATGGCGTTGACCCCTGGCATTTCTCGGCAGAGGGCTACCGCATCTTCGGAAAGCGCTATGCTGCGGCTGTCCTGGATGTGCTGAACCATCCTGAAGCATACACCAAGAAATGGACCATCGACGAGCGCCTCACAGGCTCTTTGGCAGCCTTGTCCGGCAAGACCTTTGCCATCGTCAACGAGGCAGAGGACAAGGCTTTATACTGTTCTATCGGGCAGGATCTGGCTTACGACGACTATAAGACAGCATTCGACGTATCCAATGAGGGTTATCAGTTCAAGATTTCAAGAATCTCCGGCGGACGCTCACTGAAACTCGTCACTCCTGACGGTGAGGAATACCAGATGGATGGTGACATCGGCTATCTCAACTCTCAGGCCGAGACTGGCGACTACAGCTTCATCAACGGTCTGAACAGCCAGAGAGGCTACGACATCCCCGATGGTGCCGTCTGGGACATCCAGTATGTGGAGGACAAGGGCTGGACGCTGAGGAACGTCGGCACGGGCAAGTATCTCAAGGATGCGACCGCCGCCAAATACGACGAACCCACCTACTTCACCCTCTGCACGCTGAAGGAGGACACCTCGACAGCCATCAAGACCGTCCGTAAGGCAGACAGCAGCAAAGACGGCGTCATCTACGACCTCAACGGCCGCCGTATGAACGAGAAGAGCCTCCGTCCTGGCATCTACATCCAGAACAACAAGAAAATCATCATCCGCTAAACATGGGAAAGACGTCGATTTCATATTTCAAACTGCTGGCGGTTGCTCTCCTTCTGATGTGCGGCACCGCAGTTGCATACGCAGAGAAGACCGTTGCCGACTTGGACGGCAAGGACTGGGAGAGGTATGAGATGTTCCGACACCTGTTCCTGAACGGCACGCCCGAAGAATTCTACAGCTATGCCAACGAATATGCCGCCGAACTGCATAAGAAGGGCTATAAGATGCTCTATTACAAATTGTTGAGCAACAAGGGCTTCTTTGCGCTCAGGCATAACCAGATCTATCGGGCCATCCAGTTTGCAGAAGCCCTGGACCATGAGGTCAGGGAAGACAAAGCCAGCGACTACTACTATCTGGCCACAGGACTCTACGGCGACATCTACAGCAGCAGTCACGACAAGACCCGTGGGGAGACATACTTCAAGCAGGCCTTAGAGGAGGTGGGCGACCGTGATGTGAAGTTCACGATGCGTGTCTATCTGAACCTGGCGGAGATGTTCTGCCTGAAGGATCCCCAGAAGTCCCTGAAGTGGGTGGACCAGTCTATTGCGACAGCCCAGAAGGTAAAGAACATCGACTATCTCTCTATGTCGCTGGCGATGAAGGCCTACATCCATTTCATCACGGGCGATGCCCAGCAGTTCTTCTCGGCATACGAGCAATACACGGACTTGCGAAACCAGGACCTGGCGGAGTTCAATCATCGGTATGACAATATCCTGGAAGTAGCCCGCCTGGCATACAATATGGACTACGAGGAAGCGATGGACAAGGTGCACGATGGTAATCTGGCCGTCGACAGCTCCTTGGCCGTCATCCGCATCTATGCCCTGAAGGGTGATCTCACGCAGGGTCTTGAGGCGATGAAGCGCCGTTACATCGAGATGGACTCCATCTACAGCGTCATCCAGGATGCCAACTTCAACCAACTGGCTGCGGAGACCAGTCTGATGCGCTCCCGTGAGGAAGCTGCCGCAAACAAGAGTCTTGCCAAACAGCTGACGAACTGGCTGATAGGCCTGACGGTAGTCTACCTGTTTGTTTACATCATGGGCCGTCGCCGTCTGATGAGGAAGATCTGGGCCAAGAACAAAGACTTGAGGGCCGCACTCAGCCGTGCAGCAGAGTCGGATCGTATGAAGTCGACCTTCATCCAGAGCATGAGCCACGAAATCCGCACGCCCCTGAATGCGGTGTCTGGGTTCGCGGAGGTGATCTGTTCGCCAAACTACGAGCTCTCCGATGACGAGAAACGGGATATGCAGATGCGCATCACCAGTAATGTGGAACAGATCACATCCATCATCAACGAACTGTTGGAACTCTCGCAGAGTGAGAGTGAGGATGTCATACCTGACAGCGAAAAGACCGACGTGCTGGTCAACGAACTCGCCAGCACGGTAGTCAAGGAGTGTAAGGGCAAGCAAAAGACGGGTGTGGAACTGCGCTTCACGACGGACATCAGTGACAACTTCAAGATTCGTTCCAACACCTATCGGCTGAAGAACGCCTTGACGCATCTGATGGATAACGCTATGAAGTTCACGGAGTTAGGCCATGTGGAGTTGCGCTGTGAGCATTATGGCGATGGAGTGCGCTTCATAGTGACGGACACAGGCTGTGGCATCAAGGCCGAAGATCAGGAGCGCATCTTTGAGACCTTCCAGAAAGTGGACGATTTCAAGACTGGTGTCGGCTTAGGCCTTCCCATCTGTCGCCGTCTTATCCGCTCCCTTGGCGGAGAGGTCAGCCTCGACGCTACCTACACCAATGGTGCCCGCTTCATCATCACCATATAAAGCCACTACCAATACAAAGGCCGCTGTCCGAGTAAATCAGACAGCGGCCAATGAGAGAGATTATATAGGAATCGAATTGGTCTTTTTAGGAAACTCTCTACATATATATAACTAACGAGCACCCAAAATCTTGCATGAATTTTCGGACTTTAACACAACTTTAACATTTCAAAGGAGGTCTTTGCGTTGATCTATTGCTTCTCAGCGCGCTTCGACTCTGAATTGTTGAGATCGTGGCGGACTTGGCGCAGCTTCTTGCCGCCGAAGGAGTAGGTGGCGGTGAGGCCGATGTAATGGGCATGATGATTGGTGTGGCTCAGAAGTCTCATATCCTCAGAATAGGAGAGAGATTGGGTATCTGAGATGTTTCTCCTGCTGCTATAGATATTCTCGTTTGTGACAAACTGATGGAAAGGATCGTTGGCCACAAGCGAAAGTTTCAGGCAATCACCCGGCATTGCATATCGCAGGGCGAAATAGAAATAACCATAGCTGTCTGTCTCTGTCATATCACGATAGTCAGAAAACCAATGCTGATAACGGGCATTCAACAAGAGTGTGTGCTGAGTGTTCAGATACCAGTCGGCAGAAACAGAAATGCGGCTTCCCCATCCGTAGAGATGGCAATCCTCTGTATCATATTGTGCTGTTGCTTCGTGATAGTAACCACTCCCATCAACTGTTGCCAACAGAGACTCTGACATTTGCCGCTGGTAACGCAGGTAAAGACCAGTCTGATTGATGCGCCCATTGTTCTGGGGCATCGTCTCTGCAAGATACTCATGCCTGTTATTTGCCGAGTAGCTCGTTGTCCGTATCACCATATTACTGCCGTGATGGTGATAAGCGGAGGCATAGAGTCCTTTGTGATTATAGTAATTCAGTTCTATGTTGCTTATCCTGGCTGGCTTTAACAAAGGGTTTCCTTCTGAGTATTCCCATATTGACTTATAGACGCGGAAGGGATTCAAGTCATAGAAGTTGGGGCGAATAGTGCTTGTCCCCCATGAGAGACTCAGATGATGTCCTTCATGAGGTTTGACTGAGAGGCTTAGCGACGGTAGCCAGTAGTCACGGGTATCTTCGTCCCAGCTGACGTGTTCATAGCGCAGGCCTGCCTTGAAGCCGAAATAGTCCCAGTCGTGATGGAGTGACAAATATGCTGCCTTTGTCTGTTCCTGATAGCTGGAGTCACTATAGCCAATGAAATAGAAATCATCTTCCCCTATCTGCTTTTCTATATGAGTTTGATTCTTGATATTGGTGTAGGAGCCTCCTGCATCAATCGTGGCGAAGCCTAACGGCAATGTCAGATCGAGTCTGGCGGATTGTATATGATAATCTACTTTACTGGCATAGTTTTCCCATTGTACTACGGGGTAAGTGAAATACTGAATATGGTCACTACTATATGCACTTCTATTATAGTTTGTCCAGACCGTAGATCTGCCATCGTCGTCTTTCTTATAATTCTGATAAGTGAGGCTGAGCAGCTTGCCGTTTGAGTCCAAGTGCCAGTCACAATAGGCAGTCAGACTTTTGACAGTAGTGTTATCTACAGGACTTTGTTCGGCCTTCGATTTTGAGAACTCATCTGTTCTGACCAAATTGATTTCTCCATCGATGACAGTCTCAGGCCATTGAACCTGCCAAGACAGCATGCCTCCTAACTCCAAAAACTTCGTGGGCAGATAACGGAGCATCAGATTGGCGGCCAACTCTTTGTCCTTCAGCTTGGCATGAGTATCTGATATAATGTCTGCATCCTTCCCAAAGGGGTATGTTGTCAGGTTGTCTGTTGTCTGTGTGGTGCGTCCGCCGTGGGCATCGATGGTCATATCAAACTTCTCTGAGGCATAGCTGACAGAGCCGCTGGCGCATCCACTCCAGTCATCGCTGATGCCTGCCTCCGTGCTGACATCCCCTCGCCATCCGAGCGTCTGGTCTCGGCGGAGCACAATGTTAATGTAACCACCGCCCATCTCCATCACATCACGACCTGAGGGATTGGAAATCACCTCTATCCGCTCGATGTCCTCAGAGCGCATAGTCCATAGTTTCTGACGGATGGCATCATCGCCTAAGTCCGTGATACGACCGTTGAGCATAAAATGGGCTGGGCCCTTGCCAAGAATCATCGCCTGCCCACCAGTCATCGTCACCATCGGCACACGGCTGAGCAACTCCTGGCCATTGAGTCCACGGGCAAACTCATCGTTGCTGACAATATATTGTAGTCGGTCTGCCTCGCTGCGGATGACGGGTAGCCGACCACTGACGGTGATGTTGCTCAGGTAGTTGTTTTCCATCTGCATACGGATGGTGCCAACATTGCCAATGGGCATCAGCCGCTCGATGGTCTTGAAGCCCACGCAACTTATACGTACTCTGGCCTGAGTAGCACTGCATGGAATGACAAAGTCGCCAGCCTCGTTGCTGACGCCACCCTCCATAATGACAGAATCGACTGGGTTGTAAAGGATGATGTTGGCATAGGCAACAGGCTGACGGTCAGAGTCCATAAGCCTTCCTATCAGTTTCGTACGGTCTTTCTGCATGCACTCCACGAGGATGTTCCGCCCCTTGACAGACACTTTGACTGGATAGAATCCGCAAACCTCACGTACAGCATCTGGCAGGGAAGCCCCTCGTTTGATGGTCTTGGTGACGGTGAAGTCCTCCAGTTCGTCATAGACAAACGAGATATCGTAGTGTTTTGTTGACTGGTCGAGTTCGATTAGTGCCTTCGAGAGCGAGGTTCCCTGAAAGACATGCTGGGCATGAGCCGTAGCACAGAGGGCATATATTATAATAAGGTGTAGAATCCTTTTCATCACTATTCTGCGATTATCTGGTTGTCAATAAGACGGACGCTGACCTTCTCAAATCCGTTCAGCAGTTCGATGATCTGCTGGAGAGGGGCTGTGGTGTCCCATTTCGTATAGAGCCGGATGTGGCGCGACTGCTCGTTGCGGTACTCCACGCCGACGTGATAATAGTCAGACAGTTCCTGGAGTATCTGCTGCAGTTCTGCATTCTCAAAGGTACGAATGCTATTTGGGTCTGTCTGCGCCTGTTGGAGCGTACCAGCCTGTTGTGTCGGATTTGCGGTTCGCATCTCCTGAGTTGGGGATTCAGGATCTCCTCCAACCACCAGCCGATAGGCCGCGAAGGCGATGCCTGACAGCATCAGGACGCCGATAAACATAGCAGCTATCCTCATGAACCTATTGCCGAGGGAAAGAATCATAGGCCGTTTCTCAGCTTTTGTCGCTTCATCTTTCCTCAGCGCGAAACCAGCCTCTGCGCTGACCATCAACTCGTAGTATTCCCTCATTTCAGGGTCACTCATCAGCTTTTGCAGCTCCTCGTCCGTATAGTCTTGCGGACGCTCTAGCATCTTGAGCAGTTGTTCGATATCTTTCATCTTCTTGTCGGATTGTATTTCTCTTTTAGTTTCTTGAGCGCCTCAGCAAGGTGCTTATAGACTGCCACCTCACTGATGCCTAACCGCTCTGCAATCTCCCTATACAACAGCCCCTCGTCGAAGCGTAGTTGGAATACACGCCAAGTCTGTTTGGAGAAGGTTCGCTCTGCATAGTCGATCATCTCCGCAATTCGTTCCCGTTCGCTTTCACCGTATGCCTGATCATTGTCAGAGAGCGTTATTCTGCGCTCCAACCGTTCGTGCAGGGTCATAAGGCGAATACGGTCTAAACACAGATTGCGGACAGTCGCCATAAGATAGTTTTCGGGATGGTCTGCAGGCACTCTCAGCGAACCTTCGGTGAGTTTAAAAAACACATCGCTCACAGCATCATTCGCATCATCATCATTCTTTAGCATCAGCCTCGCTACAGCAAGCATCCGCTGACGGCAACCGATAAATAATTGTTCTATTATTGTCTTACCTGTCATTCCTAATGCAAAGGTACATAAAAGGACTCAACCATCCAAATTTTAATGTAATTTTCGTGCCACCTCCATCTTACGGAGACGGCACGATGTTAGGGTACTATTCCACGATCTCTATCTGCTTGAGTACTGCATCATAATAGTCCCAGCCTGCAAAAATAGTAACTACCACATCCTCATCGAAATGCCGGAAGGTGTAGCAATCCAAGGTGGCATTCACTTTCAAGCCTTCTTTCTGATACTCAGCAGGCAGGTCATACAGATAGAAGATGTTTCCACCATCATAATGAATCTCTGGCCCATTGTAGTCGGCTTTAATGTACCACGTGTTATCCACCTTGTCACACCAGAGATAGCCCACATCAGTCATCGTCTTGATAAAGTCGGCCTGCTTAGGCAGCTGGCGCGTCCTATAACCAGACACAGGAGTTTCAGGCGTTACGACATCGTCGTCACTACTGCAAGCAGTCATCATCGTGCCAGCCATCATCAGCAGCATAGCACCAATCACAAAAATAAAATTCCTTTTCATACTCGTACTTTTTTAAATTATACACTTTGTTGTAGAGTTTCAACCCTTTCTCATTCTCAGGCCTCACTCTGTCTATATAACGAATATAGAGCCCGTTTTCCTAACCCCCAAGCAAAAAAATGACAATTATGACAAATGACAGTGTCATATTGGGGGGGCACGAAATGTCTTGTTTAACAGGTAAAATACGACACGAAGGTAAAAATTTTGTGGACAAGATATTACTAAATTGTTTATTTTAATTATATTATATATAAATATATAATATAATCTATATAAATAGTAAAATCATAGTCTGTTTTTTCATAAGATCCACGAATGGCACTATTTTTTAGCCTTCGTGTCGTATTGTCGTTTGTGATTCACAAGTGCAAAAAATGACACTGTCATTTGTCATAATTGTCATTTTTTTGCTTTCAGGCAATCGGCGCCAATAGAGCAAAGATGGTTAAATTGTTTTACAAAATATAAACACCCGCTTCAAACTCGGACTTTGAAGGCAGTAAACTGGGAGTTTAGTTAGGGTAAAGTCCCAGTTTACTTAGCCTAAAGCCGAAGTTTCCTTAGCCCAAAATCCGAATCATCGCAAAGCCATGATTATCAGGCACATACACAACCATAATGAAGAAAGTGAAGAATTTTGAAATTTGCTTACAAAATGTCAATCTTTACATTTAGCTACTCCACAGTGAATGGTATTCTCAGCTCGATATCATCATTGCCACTGGTACCACCGCCAGGGGTAGGTTCGTCAGCAATACGATACATCACATTGGACTTAATCATGACATAGTAAGTCCCTTTAGGCAGAGGTGCCACATTTGAGAGTACTTTGGTAGAATAGGACGTTGACGAGCCATACCTATCGTCGTATACATACCTTTCATCGTAAATCCAAGAGCAGGACCAGTGAAGACGGCCATGTGCTTCAACTGTTATCCATCGAAGCTCCATTGTGTAGAAAGCAGATTGGAACGGATTCCCTACATACTCCCCATCGCTGCGATATACTGACATAACGCTCATCAGGATATCACGTTCATCTGCCATGTGAAGTTTATACCCAGTGGCATTAAAGATGGTTACGTCGAAGATGATATTCTCGCCCTCCTTGAAAGTTGTACTTCTGTCACCGTCCTCGTTTCTCAGGCAGTAACCAATGCCATAGGCATCCGCATGGTACGAGGCCTGATAACCCGCCAACTGCCAATCAATACCGTCCCCACTACAACTGCTGATACCGACAGCCAGCATCAGCACGGCGCAAAGCCATAATAATTTGCTCTTTTCCATATACATTGATTTTTGATCTTCTACTCTTATAATGACAAAAGATCAAAAATCTTGTAAGAAAAGCCCATCAATTTAACAATGTTTTACCTTATTAACATTTTTCACCGGTGATCAATATGTAAAACTCCTCAGCATCGTATAGAGCAACTGCCAGTCACTGCTATTCTGGGCAAAGTCGAGAATGCCGGTATTGTCTGACCACTGGATGGGAAGACCTTCTTCATTGTAGACAGGGTCGAAAGGTGCAACGGCAGGCTCGCCATCGATGAACCACACCGTCTGCCCACGCCATTTCCCCTTGAACACCATAAGTCTATAGACGCTCTCGTTTTCCTTACTTACTTTTACCTTGTTGGCTACCCACCTTGGGAATTCACCCAACTTTTCATCATCATCGCTGTTGGGCTGGTACATCAGCCTCAATATCTGATTGGCACCCGGATAGGAGTTTTGCAAGTTTGTCTCCATCGATGTGGACAACACTATTTTCCAATCGGCATCAAAACACTCCCTCGAATCAAGTGCCCTGCCTTGTTGGTCATAGAAGTCTCCTAAGCTGCTCATAATCGGACTATAAAGACGATAGATAGGCTGCCCTTCACGATCCGCCACAGCCACGCTGGTACCTGGAGCATAGAAGGCATCCATATAAATAAACCTTTCCGCAATCGCCAGCGGCAAATCTCTGAACGCCCTGCTTTGACTCAGTTCATCCGCACTAATGGCATCGTCACTACTGCATCCCGTCATAGCAAACGATAACAGGGAAATCATGCTCTTCAATACAAACACTTTCTTCATAATCATACGTTTTGTTGCAAAATTAAAACTTTTTATTTATATAGTGTTTCGGTAAAGCAAAAGACTGCATGGAGGGCTCTACTATTTAACATACTTTTACCAATGGAAGCGAATCCCGAGGGGCAAAGTCACTTGTAACGGATGCTCTGTGCGATAGCTCTTGATATCACTGCCATCGTGGAAGAAGTATTGCAGGCTGGGTTCCAAGTAGACTCCAATATGTGGCGTGAAGTCGTATTGCAGGCCGACGCCAAGGGAAGCAGACCATTGACAAGGCACATCAAGAGAAGCGCTTTTCCGGAAAGTCGTAACATCCATATCGGCGCGACTGACATGACTGATGTCGTTCTTAGCACTTATTGGGAGTTCCAGCATGAGCCCTGCTGATGAATAAAGGCTGAGGTGGGCCTTACTATACCAAACTAAGCCCAAGCTGAGAGGTACGCCCAGATAGTGCAGCTGTTGTTCTTCTTGGATATAGGCTTCAGTACTTCCAGTGGTAATGGTAGAGTTGAGCCTTGTGTAACTGAGCCCCGTCTCTAAGGACAGCCGTTTAGAGAGTTGCCGACTCAACAGGATCTGAAAGGTGATGGGGCGCTTATGCTCATAACGGGCATCCACAAGACCACCATTGACGTAAGAATTCTGAAGAGATATATTCAAGAGAGAACGGGTCTCAGCATCAAGCATAACCATTGGGACATAATTCAGATAGGTGTAGTAGTCGTTCCAATTGTCGAATTGCGTTGGGACATAGGTGTTGCTTACTGCATTGAAACTCGACTTACCAATCGAGGTTTGCGCCAAATAGTCGTCCTCCCGTCCCATCAATCCACTGTAGGCCACGCTGATGTTCCATGAACGGTTGGGAGTGAGAGGCTGTGTTGTAAACAGTTCATCGGTTGATGGCAACGGGAAATTCTGATAAATGACGGAGTCTTTCGTTGTCTTAGCCTCTGTGGTCTGAGTTGTCTCTATGAATGTCTCTGTCTGTTCCTCCTGTAATTGATAGGGAATGCTGTCAGGCTGAATGACGGTCTCAGTCTGATAGCGTATAGGGTGAGATGACGGTTTCTTACTGACGGAGGCATATGTAGGCTGCTCATGAGGCTTCTCCACTTGTGGTGCAGGCTGAGGTTCTGGTTTTGTCTCACTGATGGCTGATGTCTGACATTCAGGCTCTTCTTCCTTCAGGAACTGCCAAATAATCAACGGAATGGCTATCAGCAGCAGGATAAGCATCCACGACTGCCTGATGAGTTGTCGCAACATCCGTTTGGCATGGGAGAGTTGGGAGGAAGATGTATGTGGAGAAATGCCTAACAGCTGACTGATCTCCTGATGCGACAGGCCTTCAAAAACAGAAAGCCGAAATACCTGCTGATAGCCTTGAGGCAATAAGGCTACAAGAGATTGCAGTTCATCGTAGTCAGGGGCAAGGCTGGTTTCTGTTGTTTCTGGCTTCTCATTGGCATATTCTTGGAGCACTGTTTGCTCTTTCTCCAAATGCAGGCGGTAGTGATAGCACACGTTCCTGACAATGGCCGTCATCCATGCTTCCAACCTCTCTGGGTTCTCCAATCTATCAAGCGAAGTGAAGATGACCACGAAGGCATCATGCAACAAGTCTTCTGCAACTTCGGCTTTGTTCGTATACTGTCTACAGATATGAAGCAGTTGAGGTTTGTATTGCTGATAAAGCAGGTTCAGGGCCTGACGTTCACCAGCCCTGCACCTGCTTACCAGTTCTGTTGCATCCATTTTTGTATAAGTCTTTTCCATATATAGTGTCACAAAAGATGAAAAGACTGCATGGAGGCGTGACTATTTATGTTTTATTAACGAACGAAGCTTAATCATATTTGACACCTAAAATACATAACCGACAGAGACGAGGATACTGTGTATATGCTCGCTGACGGACAGTTCATTGTATGACCTACGCACATTCGTCAGGCCGATATAGCCCTCGACACCAATCCGCCAGTGAGGGCTCAGTTGATAGGCAACGCTCGGCTGCAGACCCAGGCTGAAGTCCTTGAACATCTTCTGGCCAACAAGCCCATCAACCGAGGTTCGATCCAAGTTGTATTCGTCGTTCTTTAAGCAATAGGAAAACACAGGCCCCAAACCGATGATCCAATGGCCGTCATTGTCTGAAGGAAAATGATACTGAACGACGATGGGTACGTCAAGGTTGGTGGTTACAAAACCATGAGTCGCTGTTTCACGGATCACAAGCCCTGTCTGCATAGACCATGGATCCGTCAGATAATAGTTCAGTCCATAGCCAGCCTTCAGCGCAAACGCCGTTCCCAAGTCGCTTGTCAACTGCTTCACGTTGTCAAGAGCCACACCAATGCCAACATTGATGCTATGTTCCCATTTCTTGTCTTGCGCATTGCCACTGCTCGCCAACGTGAGCAGCAGCATCAATAGTACCAATTTGAGTTGTTTCATTTGCTTTCGTCTTAAATCATACGTTTCTATTCTGATAACTGAGGAAAGGGCAAAAGCATGCATGTGAAATGCCGCCATTTATGATTCTTTAAAACAAACGAGGCGAATATAACGGTCGTTAACACTACACTTTGCAATGGTGGAAAAGTCGAAAGGTGAAAAAGTGAAAAATTATCTGTTCTTATGTTCTTATGTCTAAAAAAATAAGTACCTTTGCAAGCAAATTCAAAATAAAGCATTAATAAGGTATGATACGCTTCTTTCAGACCCCACAAAAATCAGTGATCGCCACAGATATCGATCACGCACTCAGTGAACAAGAAATCAAGGAATTAACCTGGCTTTACGGCGAGGCAACGCTGCTGGATGCAGAGCAGCTCGACGGATTCTTCATAGGTCCGCGCCGTGAGATGGTGACCCCGTGGTCTACCAATGCCGTAGAGATCACCCAGAACATGGGCCTCAAGGGCATCAGCCGCATCGAGGAATATTTCCCCGTAGCGAACCAAGATGCCGACCACGACCCCATGCTGCAGCGCATGTACAACGGCCTCAAGCAGGACATCTTCACCATCAACATCAAGCCGGAGCCCATCAAGTACGTGGACAATCTGGAGGAGTACAACGAGATGGAAGGTCTGGCCCTGAGCCCTGAGGAGATCGAGTACCTCCACGGACTGGAGAAACAGAACGGCCGTCCGCTGACGGATTCTGAAATCTTCGGCTTCGCACAGATCAACTCTGAGCACTGCCGTCATAAGATCTTCGGCGGAACCTTTATCATCGACGGCAAGGAGATGGAGAGTTCGCTCTTTGCGATGATCAAGAAGACCACGCAGGAGAATCCCAACAAGATCCTCTCGGCCTATAAAGATAATGTGGCATTTGCCCAAGGACCTGTCGTTGAGCAGTTTGCGCCGAAGGACCAGAGCACGAGCGACTGGTTCCGCATAAAAGACATCGAGAGCGTCATCTCGCTGAAGGCTGAGACACATAACTTCCCCACGACGGTAGAGCCTTTCAATGGAGCATCTACAGGTACGGGCGGTGAGATCCGCGACCGTATGGGCGGTGGTGTCGGAAGCTGGCCGATAGCAGGTACGGCAGTCTATATGACGGCCTATCCGAGACTGAAGGAGGACTCAGAGTCTTCGGAGTCATCTGAGATCACTCGCGACTGGGAGGACATCCTGCCCGTGCGTCAGTGGTTGTATCAGACCCCTGAGCAGATTCTGATCAAGGCCTCGAATGGTGCTTCAGACTTTGGTAATAAATTCGGCCAGCCGCTGATCTGCGGTTCGCTGCTGACGTTTGAGCATCAGGAAACCCCCACCAACCTCTCCCAACTGGGGGAGGCTTCCGGCGCAACAACCTCCCCTAGTCGGGGGAGGCAGGAGGGGGCTACCAAATATGCCTACGATAAGGTGATTATGCTCGCTGGCGGTGTGGGTTATGGCACCAAGCGCGACTGTCTGAAGAAAGAGCCCCAGAAGGGTAACAAGGTGGTGGTCGTTGGTGGTGATAACTACCGCATCGGACTGGGTGGCGGTAGTGTGTCATCCGTTGATACAGGCCGCTATAGCAATGGTATCGAGCTGAATGCTGTGCAGCGCGCCAACCCTGAGATGCAGAAGCGAGCCTACAATCTGGTGCGCGCCCTCTGCGAAGAGGATGTGAACCCTGTGGTGTCAATCCACGACCACGGATCGGCTGGTCACCTGAACTGTCTCTCCGAGCTCGTTGAGGAGTGTGGCGGTGAGATCGACATGACCAAGCTGCCCATCGGCGATAAGACGCTTTCGAGCAAGGAGATCATTGCCAACGAGAGTCAGGAGCGTATGGGCCTGCTCATCGACGAGAAGCATATCGAACATGTCCGTAAGATTGCCGAGCGAGAGCGCGCACCGCTGTATGTGGTTGGTGAGACAACGGGCGATGCCCACTTCTCATTCAAGCAGGGCGACGGTGTGAAGCCCTTCGACCTTGATGTAGCCCAGATGTTCGGACACTCGCCGAAGACCATTATGAAGGACAGCACCGTAGAGCGTCATTATCAAGATGTGACCTACAGTCAGGATAAGATTGAGGAATACCTTGAGCGCGTGCTCCAGCTGGAGGCTGTGGCCTGTAAGGATTGGCTCACAAATAAGGTAGACCGCTCTGTGACAGGTAAGATCGCCCGTCAGCAGTGTCAGGGTGAGATTCAGTTGCCGTTGAGCGACTGTGGTGTCGTAGCCCTCGACTATCGTGGTGAGAAAGGTATCGCCACCGCTTTAGGTCATGCACCTCAGGCTGGTCTGGCCAATCCCGCAGCAGGCTCTGTGCTCTCTGTAGCCGAGGCTTTGACAAATCTTGTCTGGGCACCGATGGCCGACGGTATGGATTCCATCTCGCTCTCAGCCAACTGGATGTGGCCCTGTCGCTCTCAGGAGGGAGAGGATGCCCGTCTTTACGAAGGCGTGAAGGCACTGAGTGATTTCTGCTGCGACCTGCATATCAACGTGCCGACGGGTAAGGACTCTCTGAGTCTGAGCCAGCAGTACCCCAACGGTGAGAAGATCATCTCTCCAGGAACGGTCATCGTCTCGGCTGGTGGTGAGGTGTCAGATATTAAGAAGGTGGTAAGCCCCGTCGTCGTCAACGACAAGAACGCCTCGCTCTATCATATCGATTTCTCGTTCGACGAGCAGCGCCTCGGTGGTTCTGCCTTCGCCCAGAGTCTGGATAAGGTGGGCGACGATGTGCCGACGGTGAAGAATCCCGAGTACTTCTGCGATGCCTTCAATGCTATCCAGGAGTTGATCAAGAAGGGTTGGATCATGGCTGGTCATGATATCTCGGCTGGTGGTCTGATTACGACGCTGCTGGAGATGTGCTTCGCCAACACGAAGGGTGGTCTGCATATCAATCTGCACGATATCTGCAAGGACGGCGATGTGGTGAAGGCGCTGTTTGCAGAGAATCCTGGTGTGGTGATTCAGGTGAGCGACGAGCATAAGTTTGAGTTCAAGGAGCTGATGGAAGACCTGGGTGTCGGCTTTGCCAAGATCGGCTATCCTGTGGAGAACAGCCGTGAGATCGTGGTGAAGGCTGGTGACGAAGAGATGAGCTTCGACATTGATGCCCTCCGTGATGTATGGTTTAAGACGAGCTACTTACTGGATCGCAAGCAGAGCTTCAACGGCAAGGCCAAGGAGCGCTTTGAGAACTATAAGAAACAGCCGCTGGAGATGAAGTTCCCCAAGGGCTTCACAGGTAAGTTGGCACAGTATGGATTGAATCCCAACCGTCGTGAGGCTTCTGGTGTAAAGGCCGCCATCATCCGTGAGAAAGGAACGAATGGCGAGCGCGAGATGGCCTATATGCTCTATCTCGCCGGCTTCGACGTGAAGGATGTCATGATGACGGATTTGATTTCGGGTCGTGAGACGTTGGAGGAGGTGAACCTGATTGTCTTCTGTGGCGGCTTCTCTAATTCTGACGTGCTCGGATCGGCCAAGGGTTGGGCTGGTGCTTTCCTCTTCAACCCCAAGGCCAAGGAGGCACTCGATAAGTTCTATGCCCGTGAGGACACGCTGTCGCTGGGTATCTGTAACGGTTGCCAGCTGATGGTGGAACTCGGGCTTACTGGCGCTAAGGGCGCAAAGATGCTTCACAATGACAGCCATAAGTTCGAGAGTGAGTTCATCTGCCTCAACATCCCGCAGAACAATAGTGTGATGTTTGGTTCGTTGAGCGGTTCGAAACTCGGCCTCTGGGTGGCTCATGGTGAGGGTAAGTTCCATCTGCCTGAGCCTGAGAACAGCTATAACGTGATTGCCAAGTATAATTACGAAGGCTATCCCGCCAACCCCAACGGCTCAGACTACAACGTGGCAGGTATCTGCTCAGCCGACGGTCGTCATCTCTGCATGATGCCGCACTTGGAGCGCGCCTTCTTCCCCTGGCAGAACGCCTGGTATCCCGCCAACCGTCGTCAGGATGAGGTGACTCCGTGGATTGAGGCCTTCGTCAATGCCCGCAAATGGATTGAGGCTCAATGAACATTTATTGGGAATCGTTTAAGACCTTCTTTAAGATTGGCATATTCACCCTCGGCGGTGGATATGCCATGATTCCTTTGATCGAGGAAGAGGTGGTCAACAGGAAGAAGTGGGTATCGAAAGAAGAGATGCTCGACCTGATAGCCATCGCCCAGAGTTGTCCTGGTGTGTTTGCCATCAACATCGCCACCTTCATCGGCTATAAATTAAATAAGGTACGCGGAGCCATCGCCACTGCCCTCGGCACAGCACTGCCCTCGTTCCTCATCATCCTCGCCATCGCCATCTTCTTCAAACAGTTTGAGGATAACAAAGTGGTGGCAGCCATCTTCCGAGGCATCCGTCCTGCGGTGGTGGCGCTGATAGCCGTCCCTACATTCCGTCTGGGACAACGGGCGAAGCTGAATAAGTTCACCATCTGGATTCCCGTCGTCTGTGCCCTCGCCATCTGGGCTCTCGGCGTCTCACCTATCTACATCATCATTATCGCAGGCCTCGCTGGGTATATTTACGGCAGATTCTTTAATAAAGGCACGGATTCACACGGCTTAAATAAAAAAGAGCCCACACAATCTGCGCAGAAATAATAAAACCGTGTTAATCCGTGTAATCCGTGCCAAAAATAATAGATTATGATTTTTCTATATTTGTTTATCACATTCTTTGAGATTGGGCTCTTCGGATTCGGAGGGGGATACGGGATGCTGTCGCTGATCCAACACGAGACGGTGGAGCACTACCACTGGCTGTCGACGGCAGAGTTTACCGATATCGTCGCAATCTCACAAATGACGCCTGGTCCTATCGGCATCAACTCAGCCACCTATTGCGGCTATACGGCTATCCAGAATGCAGGCTATGGCCATACGATGGCGATTCTCGGCTCAGCCACAGCCACCTTTGCGCTGGTGCTGCCATCGCTGATCCTGATGATACTGATCAGTAAGATGTTCATGAAATACATGAACACCTCACTGGTACAGTCCATCTTCAAGGGGCTGCGTCCTGCCGTCGTGGGACTCCTTGCTGCCGCCACACTGCTGCTCTGCAACAAGGAGAACTTCTCCACACCGATGGAGAATCCCTGGCAGTTCTGGATCAGCGTTGCTCTCTTCGCAGCCACCGCCTTCGGAACGGGCTACTTGAAGATCAACCCCATCCGTATGATCTGCTATGCGGGCTTCGCCGGACTATTGCTGCTATACTGATATATTTCGGCACGGATTACACGGCTTTTATCAAAGACACGGCTTCCTATCCCTGTAGAAAGCCGTGTCCTTATTATATAAGGCCGTGTTAATCCGTGCCTAAAACAACTCTTACTTCGTCAAAGCTTCGAACAATTTGTCGAGTGCGATGTCTGCATTGCCGTTGGTCTCGTTGAGCAGGGTGACAAACTTCGAGCCGATGATAGCACCAGCGGCATTGTCCTGGGCTGCCTTGAGCGTCTGGGCATTGGAAATGCCGAAGCCAATCATACGGGGATTGCGTAGGTTCATCGCGTTGATACGACGGAAGTAGGCTTGCTTGGCATCGTCGAAGCTCTTCTGGGTGCCCGTGATAGCAGCAGAAGAAACCATATAGATAAAGCCGTCCGTGTTGTCGTCGATGAAACGGATACGTTCCTCGCTCGTTTCAGGCGTGATGAGCATAATGATACGCAGGTCATACTTGTCGGCCACGGGCTTCACGATGTTTAGATAGTCGTCGAAGGGCAGGTCTGGGATAATGGCCCCACTGACACCAGCCTCAACACACGACTGACAGAACGCCTCGATGCCGTAGTGCAGGATGGGATTGAGATAGCCCATCAACACAAGGGGAATTTCCACTTGGTCCTTGATGGACGCCAATTGTGAGAAAAGCGTCTTCAGAGTCATACCGTTCTTCAAAGCCTGCGTGGCAGCACTCTGGATGACTGGGCCATCGGCCAAGGGATCACTAAACGGGATACCTACCTCGATCATCGCAATACCGCGACGCTGGAGGGTGAGAATCACATCGGCAGTACCTTCGAGGGTGGGACAACCAGCACAGAAATAGAGCGAAAGGAGCTTCTGGTCTGTGCTATTTGCGAAAAGTTGATTGATCTTATTCATTTTTCTATTTTTTATGGAACACAGAGACACAGAGGTACAGAGTATTTGATAGTTAATCTCTGTATCTTTGTATCTCTGTGTTCAAATTACACATAAATTCTTTAAGTTTTGCGACATCCTTGAGGCCTGGGGAAAGTTCAAAGCGGGAGTTGAGGTCGATGCCGATGCACTTGGGATGGTAAAAAGCATTAACCCGCTCTGCGTCATCTGGGCCGATGCCGCCACTGAGCAAGAAGGGCGTAGCACCCTGATAGGCATCGAGGACATCCCAGTTGAACTTCTCACCATTGCCGCCCACAGATTTGCCTTTGGCATCAAAGAGGAAACAATCGACGAGTCCTTCATAGGACTGTGTCTGTAAGAGGTCTTCCGCCGTAGAGATGTTGAAAGCCTTGATGACATGCAAGCCTCCGAGTTGGAAGATGTACGACGGCGACTCCTGTCCATGCAACTGGATATAGTCGAGGGCATAGTCATCAGCCAATCGTTTCACCTGCTCAGGATCCTCATCAACGAACACCCCCACCCGCTTCACACGTTTTGGCAGATAGTCAGGGCGCTGACTCACATACCGACTGGACTTGGGCCAGAAGATAAAGCCCATCATATCGATACCGAGGGCTTCGACGGCGCGGATGTTATCGGCCTCGCGCATGCCACAAACCTTTATGATCATAGTCGTTCTTTTTTGCAAGGACTACAGGACTTAAGGACTTTTTCAGACTGTCGTGTTAGTCTTGTTGTCCGTTGCTAAAATAAACTCACGGAGTGCCTGGCCTGGGTCTGGAGTCTTCATAAAGTTCTCACCAATGAGGAAGCCTCGGAAGCCTGCAGAACGGAGGGCACGGACAGTGGCGGGATCGGAGATGCCACTCTCGCTCACCTTAACAGCATCCTTCGGCAACAGCTCTGCAAGACGGAAGGAGTTTTCGACATCCGTCACGAACGAACCGAGGTTGCGGTTGTTGATGCCGCAGAGGTCTGGACCGAGGTCTGCATATTCCAGTTCATGTTCAGCGTGCATCTCCAAAAGCACTTCGAGACCGAGGGCATGAGCCTTATCCATCAGCTGTTTGCACTGGGCCTTCGTCAGGCAGGCGGCAATCAGCAGTACAGCCGAGGCTCCACAGAGGGCTGCCGCATAGAGTTGTGCCTCGTCGATGACGAAATTCTTATATAAGATAGGTAAGGCGACACCGCTCTGTCGCGCTATGCGAATGAAATCGTCAGAACCGCCGAAGTAGTGCTCGTCGGTAAGGATGCTCAAGGCGGCGGCACCATTCTGCTGATAAGCGAGCGGAATGACATCAGCCCTTCCCTCCTCTTTGATCCAGCCCTTCGAGGGCGAACGGCGCTTGAACTCAGCAATGATGCCCGTCTCACTTTGGAGCAAAGCCTCACGCAAGGAGGGTTTCTTGGCACAGAGATGGTCAAGCTCCTCGTGCTTGGTGACGATAATTTGTTGTAAGATATCTTGCATAATCATTCTTCTTTGGCACGGATTCCACGGATTAACACGGCTTTATGATTTCTGCGCTGAGGGTGCGGGCTCTTTAAAAAAGCCGTGAAATCCGTGTAATCCGTGCCTAAAATTTAACTATTGAGTTCGACGAATTTCTTGAAGGTCTTTAAAGCGGCGCCGGAGTCGATACTCTCACGGGCAATGGCGATACACTCCTCGATGCTCTTCTGTCCCTTCTCCAACACTTGGATGCCGAAGCCAGCATTGGCCAGCACAATGTTCTTCTGAGCAGGCAGGGCACGGTTCTCGAGGACACTGTCGAAAATCTGTGCGGCCTCTTCCTCGGTGGCACCGCCGACGAGCTCTTCGGGTTTGGCAATCTCAAAACCGAGGTCCTGAGGCTTGAAGATACGTTCGTAGTTGTTGGTGGTCACTTTGAAGTCGCCTGTCAGAGAGATCTCATCGTAGCCGTCGATGGAATTCACGATACCAAAGTCAATGCCAATCTTCTGATACACCTGATTGTAGAGGCGCATCTGGTCGAGGTTGGCCACACCCAAGAGCTGGCATTTGGGCTGCGAAGGATTCACCAGCGGACCCAGCAGATTGAAGATGGTGGGGAACTGCAAAGCCTTACGGATGGGACCAACGAACTTCATCGCCTTGGCAAAGAGCTGGGCGTGGAGATAGACGATACCAGCCTCATTAAGTGAGCGGTTCAGCTTGTCGATGTCGTCCGTGAACTTGATGCCGTGATGCTGAATCACATTCGAGGCTCCGCTAACGGAAGTAGCGGCGTAGTTACCGTGCTTGGCCACCTTGTAGCCGGCACCTGCAATTACGAAACAAGCCGTGGTCGAGATATTAAAGGTGTTCTTACGGTCACCACCAGTACCCACCACGTCGATATAACGGTCGGCATTGAGAATGGCTGGTACACCTGTCTCCAGGATACCATCGCGGAAACCGAGCAGTTCGTCGACGGTGACACCACGCATCTGCAGAGCGGTCAACAGGGCTGTGATCTGCTCCGTTGGATACTCACTCTGAGTGATACCAATCAGAATATTCTTCATTTCTTCACGAGACAGTTCCTCGTGGTTCAGCATCCTGTTCAGGATGTCTTTCATTGTTTGTTGTGCCATGATTTTATTTTTTTTTGCAACGGACTGCAGGACTTAAAGACTTTTTCTTTTAGGATAATCGGTCCTGTTAGTCCTGTTGTCCGTTGCTGAATTAATATTAAAGGAAGAGCCAGTTCTGGAGCATTTTCTTGCCATCGGGGGTGAGGACACTCTCAGGATGGAACTGGATACCTCGGACATTGAGGGTCTTGTGACGCAGGGCCATTACCTGACCTTCGTCGCTGACGGCAGTGACTTCGAGGCAATCGGGGAAGTTCTCATTCGACACCACCCACGAGTGGTAGCGTCCGATGGTGATATCCCGTTCGATGCCGCTGAAAATAGGATCGTCGGCGATGATATGGCAGGGGGTGGCGACACCGTGGAAGACATCCGACAGATTCTCCAACTTACCACCAAACACTTCACCGATGGCCTGATGACCTAAGCAGACACCCAAGATAGGCTTCTTGCCGGCATAGGTGCGGATGACGTCAAGCAACAGGCCTGCCTCAGAAGGGATACCAGGTCCTGGCGAGAGAATGATCTTGCTATAGGGTTCGAGTTCTGCGAGTTCAAACTGGTCGTTTCGCACAACGGTGACCTCTGCGCCCAACTCCTTCACTAAATGACTCAGATTATACGTAAACGAGTCGTAATTATCTATAATGACTATCTTCATAACTTTTCTGCTTTTTCGATGGCCTTGCGCAGGGCACCGAGTTTGTTGTTCACTTCCTGTAATTCATACTCCACGTCGCTCTTGGCCACGATGCCGCC
This sequence comes from Prevotella sp., assembly GCA_016284635.1. GTDB lineage: Bacteria > Bacteroidota > Bacteroidia > Bacteroidales > Bacteroidaceae > Prevotella. The sequence goes on along the minus strand of JAEEPF010000023.1, from coordinate 4,964 downwards.
GCCAGCCTGGAACCACAGTTCACCGTTGCGGGAGACAAACGTGCGGATGGTGATGGCCTGATTCAGCGAACCGTCGAGGCCGATGATGCCGATGCAACCACCGTAGGCACCACGGTTATGGGGCTCGTACTCAGAGATCAGCTGCATAGCACGCACCTTGGGGGCGCCGCTCAAAGTTCCAGCAGGGAAGGTGTCGATAAACGCCTTGATGGGATCTGCGCCCTCATCGAGTTCGCCTGACACTCTCGACACCAAATGAATGACATGCGAGTAATACTGCAGGTCCTTGTAGAAATCGACCTTCACATGGTGGCAGTTCCTCGACAGATCGTTGCGGGCAAGATCCACCAGCATCACATGCTCGGCATTCTCCTTGGGATCATTGCGCAAGTATTCTGCTCCCCGGCGGTCTGCCTCTGCATCACCCGTACGTTTCGTTGTTCCTGCGATGGGATCGATATAAGCCTTCTGGCCTTCGATACGACAATGGGTTTCAGGCGAAGAGCCGAAGATGCGGAAACCGCCAAAGTCGAAGTAGAAAAGATAAGGCGAGGGATTGATGCTGCGCAGGGCACGATAGAGTTTGAAGTCGTCGCCCTCGTACTTCTGGATGAAGCGGCGCGAGAGCACGATCTGGAACACATCGCCACGCAGACAGTGCTGGATGCCCTTTCTGATATTCTCCCTGTGCTCATCATCAGTCAGCGTACTCCTGACATCACCCACAGGATGGAAGTCGTAAGCTTGCACATTAGCCTTATTCATCGCCTTCAAGATGGCATCGATGTCTGAAGTGTCACCCAGCGTCACAACTTTGAGCATATTATTATGATGGTCGAACTCAATCACCACCTTATATAATATATAGAGCACATCGGGGGCATCGTTCTTCGCCTGCGTCTCGTCCTTCACTGGAATGTCCTCAAAGTATCTCACGGCGTTGAAGCTCGTATAGCCGAAGAGTCCGCAGACAGCTGCATCCTCGCCATTGACCTCGATGCGGTCGATGAGTTCGTGGATGGCTTTGTCAGAGCGATACTCCTTATTCACCTCATGCTGGAAGGTCGAGCCGTCAGGATAACTAACGGTGGCAATCCCGTGTCCGATAGCCACGCTGGCGATGGGATTCAGTCCGATAAAACTTCGCGAGTTGTTCGCATCGTGATAGTCCGAACTTTCCATCAGTGCACTCTGCGGATAGAGGTCTCTCAGTCGCATATAGACTCCCACCGGCGTATAGAGATCCGCCAATATCGTCTTGCTTTTTGTTTTATAACAGAAATTTCTCATTGCATTGCCTATTTTATTAATGATCATTCGTGTTCAATTTGTGGTAATTCGTGTGAGAATCATTAATGATCATTCGTGGTCATTGATGGTCATTCGTGTTAAAGAAAACATGAATTATCATGAATATCCACGAATTTTCCATTAATTATTTTTGTTTCCAACCTCATTCAGCATAGCCTTGTTCTTGAGGTACGTCTCAATATCCTTGTCGCCGCGACCGCTGACGGTGAGCACCACTACATCATCGGGTTTGAAGCTGAGTTTCGAGAGGGCAGCGATGGCGTGGGCACTCTCAATGGCAGGGATAACACCTTCCATTCGGGTGAGTTCGTATCCAGCGCGAATCGCCTCGTCGTCGTTGATGGAGAGTACCTGCGTACGGCCCTGCTTCGCCATATTGCAGTGCATCGGTCCCATACCAGGATAGTCAAGACCGGCAGAGATTGTAAAGGCTTCCTGTATCTGTCCGTCCTCGTCCTGCATCACCAACATCTTCGCACCATGCAGAATTCCCGTCGTACCACGATGAATCGTCGCTGCCGTGTAATCGGTATCCCAGCCGTGTCCGCCAGCCTCAGCCAATACGATCTTCACGCGCTCATCGTCCATATAGTGATAAATAGTGCCTGCGGCATTCGAGCCTCCTCCGATACAAGCAATCAAGTAATCAGGGTAGTCGCGCCCGATCTTTTCTTCAAGTTGCCACTTAATCTCTTCGGAGATGACGCTCTGCATGCGGGCCACGAGGTCAGGATAAGGATGGGGACCCATCGTAGAACCCACGATATAGAACGTGTCGCTGGGATGACAGCACCAGTCTCTGATCGCCTCGCTGCACGCATCACTCAGCGTCATATTACCTGTACGGACGGGATGCACCTCGGCACCCAGCATCTTCATACGCTCGACGTTCGTGTGCTGGCGCTCCACATCGGTGGCACCCATAAACACCTCGCACTTCATGTTCATCAGTGCACAGACCGTTGCCGTTGCCACACCATGCTGGCCGGCTCCCGTCTCAGCAATAATCCTCGTCTTGCCCATCTTCTGAGCCAACAGGATCTGTCCGATGGTGTTGTTGATCTTGTGGGCACCCGTATGGTTCAGATCCTCACGCTTCAGATACAACTGACAACCATACTGTTCACTCATCCTCTTCGCGAAATACAGCGGAGACGGACGCCCCACGTAGTCCTTCAACAGTGCATGATACTCTGCCTTAAACTCAGCACTCTCGATAATCGGCAGATAAGCCTCCTGCAGATCATGCACACACTTGTAGAGAATCTCCGGCACGTAAGCACCCCCGAACTCTCCATAGAAACCGTTCTTGTCTACTTGATAATGTCCCATATATTTCAAAGTTTTTGCGTAAATACTCAAATTGTGAATTGCGAATTGAAAAAGGCCTGTCGCAAGAACGACAGGCCTTTTCGTATATCTCCACTATAGGTACGCGGCTATCTTCTCACGATCTTCCGAATCTTGAGCTGCGCCACCACCAATAGTTTGCATTTCTTGTCATTTTCGTTTCGTTTTATAACTTTCTGGCGGCAAAAGTACACATTTCCTTTCATTCTGCCAAATTTTATCGCAACTTTTTTACTTTTTTCTATCAAATTCCCTCTCTACGCAACAAAATTAAGCATGACGAGGATGTGTTTTTTGGTCTTTTCCTTGCATAATTGGAAATAAAGTCGTACCTTTGCAGCAAGAAAGATTATTAATGATATAACAAACTACAACAATGAGAAAAATTCTGTTATTATTGCTGTCGGCCCTGCTGCCGATGTGCGTATCAGCTGTCAGCCTGAAGCGTGTCAGTGTGCACGATCCGAGCGTCGTGTGGGATCCATCCTCACAAACCTATTACATCTTCGGTTCCCACCGTGATCACGCCAAATCCACCGACATGATGAACTGGACGAAAATCACCGTGCCCTGGGCTACGGCAACGAGCAGCAACGCTGATCCTAATGTCGCCTTTACCACGCCAGAGGTAACGAAGATCAAGAAAGGCGGCCAGGAATACGACTTCGCCTTTGATGCCGTCAAATGGTCAGCACTGGGTGGCGCACAGGGTCAAGCCAAGTATAATGTGACTGGCAATCAGTGGGCACCAGACGTGATTTACAACAAGGCCATGCAGAAATGGTGCATGTACCTCAGCATCAATGGCGACAACTGGTACTCCAGCATCATCATGCTCACGGCCGACAACATCGAGGGGCCCTATCGCTATCAGGCTCCGGTGGTCATCAGCGGATTTAAAAACGGTACGGAATACAAGGACACCGACCTCGAAGTGGTGTTAGGTTCTCTCGATGCTCTGCCTGATCGTTACAAGACAGGTAGCAAGTGGGGCGAACGTTGGCCCAACAACATCGACCCCTGTGTGTTCTACGACGAGGAAGGCAAACTGTGGATGTCATACGGCTCGTGGAGCGGTGGCATCTGGATGCTCGAACTCGACGAGGAAACGGGCTTGCGCGACTATGATGTGGAATATGAACTAACGGGCAAAGGCAATGGCATCACCGTCGACCCCTACTTCGGCAAGAAGATCGCCGGCGGCTACTATGTCTCTGGTGAGGCCTCATACATTGAGCACATCGGCGACTACTACTTCCTCTTCATGTCCTACGGCGGCCTGGCTGCTGGCGGCAAAGCCAACGACTACAACAATGGCGGTTACCAGATGCGCGTGTTCCGCTCTGAGAATCCCGACGGCCCCTATAAAGATATGAATGGTACCGATGCCGTCTATAACTCCTACCAGCTGAACTTCGGCCCCGATGCCAATTCCAACCGTGGCATCAACATCTTTGGAGCCTATACAGACTGGGGCAACCAGGCTAAGGGTAACCTTGGCGAACGCTCACAGGGCCACAACTCCATCATCGCCGCTGAAGACGGACGCACTTATCTGGTCTATCACACCCGTTTCCAAAACAGGAATGAGGAGCATCAGGTGCGCGTCCATCAGGTATTCCTGAGCAAGAACGGCTGGCTCGTGGCTGCTCCTTTCGAGTATACAGGAGAGCAGGTGACTACTGCCGACATCGCCACTACCCAGCAAATAGCTACCGACCAGATTCCTGGCGACTACAAACTGCTTATCCACAAATACAAATTGAACCATCTGAAGAAGGAGGCTGTCAGTCCTGTGGACATCCAGCTCAACGCTGATGGTACGATCAGCGGTAGCCAGACGGGTACTTGGAGCATTGAGGAAGGCACCTCATACGTCATTATCAAGATTGGCTCCACCACCTACTACGGTGTGTTCGTGGAACAGACGCTGGAGCCCACCGACGACAAGGCGGTTGCCTTCACGGCTGTCACTAAGAACGGCCAAACCATCTGGGGCTATCAGACCGCTGCCGCTACGGGTATCGAGCAAATCGTCAATCGTCCATCCGTAAATGGTAAGTATTACGATCTACTAGGCCGTCCCGTTTCCACGCCTCAGCGCAAGGGTATCTACATCCTCAACGGCAAAAAAGTAATCAGGTAGTTTTAGACATTACCCAAATAGACATACCTTATCCCCTCCTCCTCTGCGATGCGCTTGGCAGACTGCAGAGTGCGGAGGGGTGTTGGTTGAATATCCTGCATCTTGTATCTGGGGAAGAACCGGCTGAAGTGCAGCGGGGCTTCCGTAAGATGGTTGT
>JAEEPF010000154.1 GCA_016284635.1 Prevotella sp. | reverse complement strand
GGGTGACACCGTGACCATCCACGTGAACCTGATCGCCCCGGTGGCAATGGAAAAGCAGCTCCGCTTCGCAATCCGCGAAGGTGGCCGTACCGTTGGCGCTGGCTCCGTAACCGAAATCATCAAGTAAGGAATTATCATGGCTGGTGAACGCATTCGTATTCGCTTGAAGAGCTTCGATCATCGTATGATCGACCGCTCTGCTCAAGACATCGTGAATACAGCTAAGAACACTGGGGCACGCATTGCCGGCCCCATCCCTCTTCCGACGAAGATCCAGAAGTATACGGTGATTCGCTCTCCGCATATCGACAAGACTTCCCGTGAACAGTTCGAATCCCGTACGCACAAGCGTCTTATCGACATCCTTGATGCTACGCCGCAGACTGTAGATTCCCTCATGAAACTTGACTTGCCGGCAGGCGTTGAAGTCGAAATTAAGGTTTAATAACAATGAACGGTATTCTCGCAAAGAAATTGGGAATGACCCAAGTGTTCACGGAACAGGGCGAACGCGTTCCTGTAACGGTTCTCGAAGCCGGTCCGTGCGTGGTCGTTTGCCATAAGACAGAAGAGAAGGACGGCTACACTGCTGTCCAGATCGGCTTTGGTCTCAAGAAAGAACAGCGCGCCAACAAGGCAGAAATCGGCCACTTCAAGAAGGCTGATGTCGCTGTTCGTGAACACCTCGCTGAATTCGATGTCGCTGATCTCGAAGCCTGGCCGGTTGGCAAGGAATTCGGTGCAGCTGACTTCGCCGATGTGAAGACGGTGAACGTCTCTGGCCTCTCCAAGGGTCACGGCTTCTCCGGTACCATCAAGCGCCATAACTTCCACAGCGGTCCTCGTTCTCACGGTACGCACAACATGCGCGAACCGGGTGGTACGTCCGCTCACTCTTATCCGGGTCGCGTTTTCCCGGGCAAGCGTATGGCCGGTCAGTTCGGTAACAAGAAAGTGACCGTGAAGCACCTCCAGGTCGTCAAGGTTGACGGCGACCGCAACCTGATCTTTGTCCGCGGCGCAGTTCCCGGTGCAAAGAACAGCATCATCGTGGTGAGGAAAGACTAATGGCTACAGCAAAGCTTTTCGCCGCTACTGGCGATTTCAAGAATGATATTCAGCTCCCGGCCATGTTCGATCAGGAAGTCAACAAGGTCTGCATGTACTTGCATATCAAGGCTATCCTGAACAACAACCGTCAGGGCACTGCCCAGACCAAGAACAAGTCCGCCGTTAGCGGTGGTGGTCAGAAGCCCTGGAAGCAGAAGGGTACGGGCCGCGCTCGTTCCGGTCAGAACACCTCTGCTGTGTGGGTTCGTGGTGCCAAGGCTCATGGTCCGAAGTCCCATGACTACTTTGAAAAGGTGAACAAGAAGGTCAAGAAGATCGCTTTCCGCTCTGCTCTCGCTGCTAAGGCTGCCGAAGGCAAGGTGCAGGTGTTCGAAGCTCTCGCTTTCAACGCCCCGAAGACTAAGGATCTCCTCGCCGTCCTCAACAAGGCCGGTCTCGAACAGCGCAACGCTCTCTTCCTCGTGAGCGAAGCTGACAAGAACCTTTACCTCTCTTCTAACAACATTCCTTGGTGCCGTTGCGCACGCGTTGCCGATGTCAACACTTACGACATCGTTCGCGCCAACAACGTCGTCATCTCCCAGGCAGCTCTCGCCGAACTGGAAGGAGGCCGCTAATGAGTGAACTTCACGAAATTCTCGTTGCACCGCACATTACCGAAGCTACCGCCCGTTTGATGGCTGCTGTGCGTAATGACGTGCACAAGTATGTATTCAAGGTTGCCAAGACCGCAACGAAGACCGAGATCAAGGACGCTATCGAAAAGCGTTTCGGCGTCAAGGTTGATTCCGTCAATACCCTTATCAACCGCGGCAAGATGAAGCGCGTTCGTATGGGCATGGTCGCCGGCAAGAAGTCCAACTGGAAGAAGGCCTACATCACGCTTAAGGCCGGGCAAAAGATTGCCGAGTTCGAAGGAGTATAATCATGGGTCTGAAGTCTTATCGCCCGCTTACCCCGACGCTGCGCTACAAGCAGATTGGTGACCGCAAGGAAATCACTGCGGACAAGCCGTACAAGCCGCTCACCGAAGGCATCAAGCGTAGCTCCGGCCGTAACAACGCCGGTGAAATCACCTCCCGCCGTCGCGGTGGTGGTCACAAGAAACTGTATCGTATCATCGATTTCAAGCGTCAGTTTGCTGGCATCCCCTGCACTGTCGAAACGATCGAATACGATCCGAACCGTTCCGCTCGTATCGCCCTGGTCAAGTACCAGAACGGCAAGCGCTGCTACATCATCGCCCCGGCTGACGTCAAGGTTGGTGATGTGCTGAATTCTGGCGAAGGTGCCGAATTCCGCATCGGTAACGCTATTCCGCTGCGCGACATTCCGCTGAACACCATTATCCACAACATCGAAATGAAACCGGGCAAGGGCGCTCAGATCGCTCGTTCCGCAGGTGCAGGTGCAGAACTCGTCGCTAAAGACGGCAAGCTCTGCCAGGTCAAGCTCCCGAGTGGCGAAGTTCGCTACATTCCGGAAGATTGCCTCGCCGTCGTGGGTCAGGTTTCCAATATCGATCACATGAATGAATCCTCGGGTTCTGCAGGCCGCTCTCGCTGGCTCGGCATTCGCCCGTCCGTCCGCGGTGTCGTTATGAACCCGGTCGATCACCCCCTTGGTGGTGGTGAAGGTCGTACCTCTGGTGGTCGTCATCCGTGCTCTCCTTGGGGTAAGAACTCTAAGGGTGCCAAAACTCGTAACAATAAGCGTACCGATAGATTCATCGTACGTCGTCGTCAGAAGAGGGCCTAATTCATGTCTAGATCCCTTAAGAAAGGTGCTTTCGTGGATTCCCACGTTATGACCAAAGCCCAGGCTATGGCCGGTTCCGACAAGAAACAGGCTATCAAGACCTGGTCCCGTCGTTCCACCATCATTCCTGATATGGTCGGACTTACGTTCTCCGTCTATAATGGCAAGCAGTTCATCCCCGTGTACGTGACCGAAAACATGGTCGGCCACAAGCTGGGTGAATTCTCCATGACCCGTACTTTCCGCGGTCACCGTAAGACTGAAACCGCTGCTGGAGGAAAGAAATAATGCAAGCTGTTGCTAAAGTGAAAAACGTCCGTTACGGCGTTCGCAAGCTCCGTCGCGTTGTCGACCTGGTTCGCGGCAAGTCCGTTGCAGAAGCATTCGCAATGCTTTCTATTCTCCACACGCAGACCAAGGGTGCTCCGCTGGTCGAAAATGCTCTGAAGTCCGCTGTTGCTAACTTCAAGCAGAAGGCCGCTGGTGCCGTTGCCGCCGAAGAATTGGTCGTCAAGACCATCACTGCCGACGGTGGTACCATCATGAAGCGTATCCACCCGCGTTCCCAGGGTCGTGCTTTCCGTATCGAAAAGCCGCTCTCTCACATCACAGTCGTTGTGGCCAACAAGGAGTAATTAAAATGGGTCAGAAAACTCATCCGAATGGTCTTCGTCTTGGCGTTATCCGCGGCTGGGAATCCAAGTGGTATGCCGAAGACAAGTTTGCCGATCTTCTTTATGAAGACATCGTGCTCCGTCGCTACTTGATGAAGCGTTTTGAACATGCCTCCCTTTCCAAGGTCGGCATCGAACGCACCGTCAAGAAGGTGAACGTGAACCTCTTTACCGCCCGTCCGGGTATCGTGATTGGCCGTAAGGGCGAAGAATTGGAAAAGCTCAAGGGCGAACTCCAGTTCCTCACCGGTAAAGAAATCTATATTAACGTCCAGGAAATCAAGCGCCCGGAAACGGATGCCAAGCTGGTTGCCGAAAACATCGCTCGTCAGCTCGAAAAGCGTATTTCCTTCCGTCGTGCCATGAAGCGCGCTATCCAGTCCGCTATGCGTATGGGCGTTGAAGGTATCAAGGTGCAGTGCGGTGGCCGCCTCGGTGGTGCCGAAATTGCCCGCGTTGAAAAGTATGCTGAAGGCCGCGTGCCTCTGCACACTCTCCGCGCCGACATCGATTACGCGACTGCCATTGCTAAGACCGTTTATGGTTCCATCGGTATCAAGGTGTGGATCATGCACGGCGAAAAGATTGGCAAGGACGTCATGAACGATAACAAGAGAGAGAAGTAATTATGCTGAGTCCTAAAAGAACATTACATCGTAAGCAGATGAAAGGCCGCATGAAGGGCATTGCCTCCCGCGGCAACTCCATCGCCTTCGGCGAATTCGGCATTCAGGCTCTTGAAAAGTGCTGGCTGACTGCTCGTCAGATTGAAGCCGCTCGTATCGCCATGACCCGTAAGATCAAGCGCGGTGGCCGCGTGTGGATCCGCGTGTTCCCCGACAAGCCGATTACCCGTCACCCGGCAGAAGCTCGTATGGGTAAGGGTAAGGGCGCCGTCGAATTCTGGGCAGCCGTTATCCTCCCGGGTCGCATCATTTTCGAAATGGGTGGTGTCGAACGTGAACTGGCCATGGAAGCTCTCCATGTCGCAGCACAGAAGCTCCCCCTCAAGTGCAAAATCATCGAAGAATCGGAGATCTAATGAAGGCACGTGAATTAAAGGAACTGGGCGTTGACCAGCTCAAGGAAAAACTGGCTCAGTTGAATCTCGATTTGTTCAATTACCGTATGGCTGCTAAGCTCGGTAACTTGGAAAAACCCTCTTCGATCCGCAATACCCGCAAGGATATCGCTAGGGTCAAGACCATCCTCACCGAAAAGGCCAAGGCATAAGCCGGGCAGGAGCAGGAAATGGATAGAAACCTTCGTAAGGTAAAGCAGGGTGTCGTTTCTTCCGACAAGATGGACAAAACCATCACTGTCGTGGTTGAAAACCGTAAGCGTCACCCGGTGTACAACAAGATCATGACCACCACCAAGAAGCTCAAGGCTCACGATGAAAACAACGAAGCCGGTGAAGGCGACCTGGTGGAAATCATGGAAACTCGTCCGCTCTCTGCAACGAAGCGTTGGCGCCTCGTTCGCATTGTAGCTAAGAAGAAATAATCGTTTTGGAGTAAGGCGAATATGATTCAAGAAGAAACCAGACTCGTCGTGGCCGATAACAGTGGAGCCAAGGAAGTCGCCTGCATCCGCGTTTTGGGTGGCACCAACCGTCGCTATGCCAGCATCGGTGATGTCATCAAGGTTGCCGTCAAAGACGCAATCCCCCAGAGCAAGGTGAAGAAGGGTTCCGTAGCTGACGCCGTCGTCGTGCGCACTCGCAAAGAAATTGCCCGTCCGGATGGCACGTTCATCCGTTTCTCGGACAACGCCGTGGTTCTCATCAACAAGGATGGCGAACCTCGTGGAACCCGTATTTTTGGACCGGTGGCTCGTGAGCTCCGCGACAAGAAATACATGAAGATCATCTCCCTCGCACCTGAGGTTCTCTAATGGCAAACATCAAGAAGAATGATAACGTCAAGGTGATTTCCGGTGCCAACAAGGGCAAGACCGGCACCGTGATTAGTGTCAAGGGCGGTAAGGTGACCGTTTCGGGCGTGAATGTCCGCAAGCGTCATGAAAAGCCGTCTCAGACCAATCAGACTGGTGGCATCATTGAAAAGGAACTGCCGATCGACATTTCCAACGTGATGCTCCTCGAAGGCAACACTCCTGTCCGTACCCGTATCGTGCGCGAAGCTGGCAAGAAGGCTTCCCGCGTGAGCGTCAAGTCCGGCAAGGCTATCTAGAGGTAACACATGAACCAGATGAAGCAATTTTATCTCGAAAAAGTAGTTCCGGCCTTGCAGCAGAAGTTTGCTTACAAGAACGTGATGGAAATTCCCCGCCTCCAGAAGATCGTGCTCAACATGGGTGTCGGCGCTGCCGCCTCTAACCGCAAGATCCTGGATGAAGCCGTTGACACTCTGACCGCTATTACCGGTCAGAAGGCTGTCGTCACCAACGCCAAGAAGGCTATCGCTCAGTTCCATCTGCGCGAAGGCATCGGCATCGGTGCCAAGGTCACCCTGCACGGCGAAAACATGTGGGACTTCCTCTTCCGTTTCATCAACATCGACCTCCCGCGTGTCCGTGACTTCCGTGGTCTCGCACGTCGTGGCTTTGATGGCATGGGTAACTTCACCCTCGGCATCAAGGAACAGACGATCTTTGTTGAAATCGACATTGACAAGATTTCTCGTACCTTCGGTATGGACATCTCCTTCGTGACTACCGCTAAGACGGACGAAGAAGGCCGCGCCCTGCTCGAAGAACTTGGACTCCCCTTCAGGAAGTAAGGTAATACCATGGCAAGCACAAGAATGATTGAAAAATGCAAGCGCACCCCGAAGTATACCGTTCGTGGGTACAACCGCTGCAAGCGTTGCGGTAGGCCGCACGCCTTTATGCGCCGCTTTGGCCTTTGCCGTATTTGCTTCCGCGAAATGGCACTCGCCGGCGAAATCCCCGGTATCACAAAGTCGTCTTGGTAAGGAGAGTATACTCATGGCAATGACAGATCCTATCGCCGATATGCTCACCCGTATCCGCAATGCCGCTTCGGCAAAGCTCCCCGTGGTGGACATTCCTGCCAGCAACTTGAAGCGTGAAATCGCTCGCGTGTTGCAGGAAAAAGGTTTCATTAAAAAGTTCGTCGTCGTCGATGACGGTAAGCAGGGCATCCTCAAGGTCCTCCTCCGTTACACGAAGGGCGAATCCGCTATCCAGGGCATCCAGCGCATTTCTTCGCCGGGTCTCCGTCACTACGTTGACGCCGCAAAGCTTCCGCGCGTTCGCAATGGCCTTGGCTATGCTATCATCTCCACATCTAAAGGCGTGATGACCGACCACGAAGCCCGCAAGGAAAACGTGGGTGGTGAAGTCATCGCAAAGGTATGGTAAAGATGTCCCGTATCGGTAAAGCTATTATCAATATCCCGGCCGGCGTGAAAGTCGCCGTCAATGGTCAGAACATCAAGGTTGAAGGTCCTCTCGGCAAGCTCGAGACCGACGTTCATGAACTGATTGCAATCAAGCTCGAAGGCAACCAGCTTTCCTTCTCTCGTCCTGACGATCAGAAGTTCACCCGTGCCATCCATGGCACCACTCGCGCTCTCGTTGCCAACATGGTCGAAGGCGTGACCAAGGGTTTCCAGAAGACGCTCGAAATCGTCGGCGTTGGTTACCGTGTGGAACAGAAGGGCAAGGACCTCAACTTGGTTCTCGGCTTCTCTCACCCGGTTATCTTCAAGGCCCCGGAAGGCGTTGAACTCAAGGCTGTTGACCCGCTGAAGATCTCTATCAAGGGCATCGACAAGCAGAAGGTTGGCCAGGCTGCGGCAGAAATCCGCAAGTACCGTCGTCCTGAACCGTATAAGGGCAAGGGCATCAAGTACGAAGGCGAAATTGTCCGTCGTAAGCAAGGTAAGAAGACAGGTAAATAAGGGTAAACTATGACTGCAATTGCTAAGAAAAGAATCCAGTCCAGAATCGCACGCCACGAACGCGTACGCAAGTCTGTTGTCGGAACTGCAGAATGCCCTC
>JAEEPF010000022.1 GCA_016284635.1 Prevotella sp. | reverse complement strand
GCCAGTTGAGCAACGACGTGTTCTATGTTAATCGTTACGGCATGCAGCGGGGTAATCCATTGCTTGACAATTCCATCATCCACAACATCTCCATTCAAGGAATGTGGAAGTTCCTGCAATTCTCGGTCAGCTATTCTGACGAACGTGGAAGAATTATGCACTGGATGGAACAGATTGACAACTCAAACATAACGCTTGTAACATACAAGAATATTCACAGTCTGAAATGGATTGTACCTTATGTGACCGCTTCACCTACTTTTGGCATTTGGCACCCGCAGTTATCTGTAGGCATGCGCAAGCAATGGCTAACAATGCAAACGACAGCAGGAGACATCACACTTGGCAAGCCGATGCTGATAGTTCAAGCCAGTAATACTTTTGCCTTCAACAAGACGCTGACAGGTGAAGTAAATTTCAGATATCAAGGTCCAGGTCATTATCAGAACATCTATTTGGACTACCACCAGACCGTTCTTAACGTTAGTTTAGTCAAAACCTTCTTCCACGACCGGCTGAGTATCAAGTTGGCTGGCGAGGATTTGCTTGACCGCAGCCGTGATGGGAACAGGGTTTATAATCAACAGGTGCAACTCTATCAGGGGAATTACTACGACCGACGCCGTTTCGTAGTCACTCTTCGCTACAAGTTCAATACCGCCCGCTCAAAGTACAAAGGCGAGGGCGCAGGTAACGCAGAAAAGAACCGCTTCTAAACCGCAACAACTATGCACAACAGTTTTAAATACATAAATCTCTCTTGGGCCGTGGTGGGCATTTGTAAAAATGCTCGCCAGCCCCTTTTATCCCACATCCCAGGCATCGACAAGGACGAGGCCACAGCCGTGGAGCATTACGTCATCGGCTACATGGCCTTCTGGCACATCGCCTTTGTGGATGAGGACTGCCTCGTGCCCTGCCACGACGATGCCCGCCGCAACGATGCCCGCCGCAAGATAGACCGCTACATCGCCGACCATCCACCCGTCGAGACCTTCCCCCGCTTCTACCTCGTCCTGCTCCGTCAGCCGATAGCCCCGATGGAAGCCGACGGCATGAGCCGCGTGTATCAGATGTAACCCTTCGAAATGTAACTAACCCTATGAACATTTGTTCAGACTTTCACCTCGGCAGACACTTTTCTGCCTTTGCCGAGGGCTTTTTCCTCCCTTTTCTGTAACTTTGCAGCACGAAATAACAAATAAAACGAAATGAATATGAAAACAATGAAACCCTGGAGAATCGCATTTGTGATGACCGCTGCCATGCTCTCCCTCGCCTCTTGCAGCAGCGACGAAAAGGACGGGGATTGGGACACGATGGTATGGAAAGCCGAAGTGCCTGTCGTCAAAACAACCGACGGCATCTATGATGTCTCGGCTGATGGCGGGACGTTCACGTTCACCTGCCGAAACTATTCCAAGCCTTGGTTCTCCGATGCTAACGAAGACGGAAAAGAATTTCTCCCTCCTTATATGCACGATATTGATTATGGATTGATTTACAGTGAAAACTTCCGTGCCGAGATACATGGAAACAGGTTGACCATTGATTTTAAGGCTAATGATGGGACACAGGCGAGGAATACCACTATTACTGTAACTGCTGGCGACATCTTCTACACGTTCCGTTTCAAGCAGTTTGCAAGTAACGTATGGCAGAGCACCTGTCAAGTCAAATATTCTCTCTTCGGAGTGAGCGAAGACCTGCTCAAGTTCTACGATGTTACTGCCGGATATTTTGGCATCGATGGTTTGCAGCACAATGAAACTATCACTGGCAGCAGTTGGAGCTACATCCCGGAACCAATCAGCATAGCCGATGCGCCAGAGGAATTCAAGTGCAAGATAACGGCCACACGCAAGGCAAATCTTCCCGAACTGACTGAGGACTATTATGAAATCGGCTACGGAATTGATACACGTGTTACTTTTCTCAACGCCAATGGTGATGGGGTGTATAGCGTGAAGCACACACAGCCCAGTTCCTTTACGTGGGAGACCGACAAGGCAGGGATGCAGAAATTCCTCGAAATCACACCTGAAATAGAAGTTGCAAATTATTCCTTGATGGTCAGCAAGGCAGATTTGATTGAAAGGCTGAAATGAAGAAGCTAATGGACATCCTACCTATAAATAACAGAAATGAGAACAATGAAACTCTGGAGAATTACATTTGCCTTGCTCGCAGCATTCTCCCTCGCCTCTTGCAGCAGCGACGATGATACCGATACCTACGAAGCAATAGAACTTAGTGGAACATGGCAAAAGGTGTATGACGAAGGCATAGCTGATGCTGGTATCGTGCAGTACACATTCCTTCCACAGTCTGCGAATAACGGCACCGTTGATATATTCACCTCCGACTGGGCAGCAGGCGACACCACAGTTTATCGCATCTACACCGTTACCGATGCTGGACATCTGCATATTTCTCCCATACCTGATGATACCTCAGTTGCCCTCACCGTGGATTGCGACATCCGCAGCCTCACCAGCACGCAGATGATTTGGAACAAGCATGATACAAATGAGGAAATATCAAAGTTCAAGAAAGTAAAGTGAAGTAAAAAGCGATTCCATATTACGAGCCAGCCGTTGATTATTAGCGACTGGCTCGTTTTTTGCAGAGCCCTACATGTGATATCCACGGCTTCGACTTTGCTGTCGTTCTTCCTTCATGTCCTGAACAATATAGGAGAGTTGTCCCTTTACCTTCTCACACTCATCAGATTTCAAGAAGGGTAGCGAGGCCTTGAGCACAGTGCCAGCAGCTTCCTCCTTGTCAGACTGACTATTCATATAGCGTTTGTTAATTGTAACTGGTCTTCTAAAGCATCCTCTTCCAGACCGCAACACAGACTGACATCTACACCTCATGGAAAAATGGAAAGGCCAAGGCCGGATATTATCGTGCAAAATAGTATAATATTTTGTTTGCCTCTACTAATATGTACGTATATTGCTGTTTTTAAGGATTTTAGCAGAAATTTTACTTCTACTTTCCTTCTACTTTCCTTCTACTTTACCTCTACTTTCCTTCTACCTTTCCTCTACCAATCATCTACACATAGGAAGAAGGCGTGGTATTGTCCTTAAGTGACGTGCAAGATTCATGATTTCCATCAGATGGAAGAAATGTTCCCATACTGGGAATATGGTGTTCCCAGCCTGGGAACAGAACATTCCCACAGTGGGAATATAGTATGTGCCCATGGCTTCCTGTTTGTCGAGATAAGGTAGCCAGTTAGTAGAGGGATAGTAGAGGATTAGTAGAAGGTTAGTAGAAGTAAAGTAGAAGAAAAGTAGAAGAAAAAAGTTATGGAAATTTCACTAAAGTCGCTTAAAATCAATAACATAGCAGACTTGTTCCAATCATTTTGTAGAGGTAAATGCGATTTCTATGATTTTTTGATAATGCTAATTGGTTATCATATACCCTTTCACATGAAATGCACGGCTTCTTGGGGAAGAAGCTGTATGCAGCCTAGGCGCCAAGCAGATTAACCATGAAGTCATTACTTTCATAAACTATACTAAATATCGGTGCGAAAGTACGATTATTCGATTGGAAATGGCTACCTTTGCCACTGTATATTAAATAGGTATGTGACATGAACGAAAATCACAGGCGTAAAGTATCGAGAAACAAAGTCAAGGCGATAGTCTTTGCCATAGCCATTATGTTGGTGGTGGCTATAGCGCTGTTAAGCGGTACCGTATCGTTTTGCTCGTGTTCGGCGAACGAGGATAATGCGACGGAGATCGTCAATCAGCCAACTATCAGCCGCATCCAGGAGCGTGGCATGTTGCTGGTGGGGACTACAGGCGACTACAGACCGTTGTCTTTCCGTGAAGATGACGGGACTTATTGGGGCTTCGGCATCGAAGTGGCTGGGGAGATAGCCAGGCGATTGGGTGTCGGACTGCAGTTCGTGCCCACCTCATGGCCTACCCTTTCGGCAGACGTTCAGGCTGATCCGCAGACCTTCGACCTCGCCATCGGGGGCATCACTATCACCGATGCACGCCGCGAGACGATGCTGATGAGCGACGGCTATCTGGCCAACGGCAAGACCATCCTCTGCCGTACTGAGGATGCCAACCACTACAAGTCATTAGCCGATATCGACATGCCCGAAGTGCGCGTGATGGTGAATCCTGGCGGACTGAATGAGAAGTTCGCCAACGCAAATCTCACCCACGCCACCATCATCGTCCATCAGAAGAATGAGGAAATCCCAACGCTCATTGCAGAGGGCGAGGCTGACGTGATGATAACAGAGATTACAGAGGCTCCTTACTATGTGCAGGCAGACCCGCGCCTGGCTGCTCCGCTATTAAACGAGCCGTTTAATCACGGTGAAATTGGTGCGCTGATGCACAAAGGTCAGGAGGACTTGCTACAACTGGTAAATGATGTCATCCGCCAGATGAAGTCCGACGGTTCTCTCCGCCAACTGCACGAAAAATACGGATTGGTATATGCCTATTAGTTACCCAAAGCATGGATTTGTGGCAGGAGCTGGCGCGTGGCGTCGGCTCCTGACTGTATCATACGGGCTGCGATCTTGTTGCCGAAGCTGGTGACATCGTAGTCGGGCAGATAGGGATGGATGAGGATGTCGGCCTGCTGTTTGTTGGTGATATATTTCTCGATGTCAGGACGGTTCAGGATCCAGTTGAGGATGCCACCCACGCCTAAGAGGTCGGCAAGGGCGGAGAGTGCCGAGAGATCCGTCTGCTGGCGGGGTTTCTGGTCATTCTGTTGCAGGTCGACGGCGATGACGATGTCTGCCCCCATCTGCCGGCATACATCGACAGGCAGATTGTTGAGCATACCGCCATCAACGAGTTTACAGTTATCTCTGTCCACAGGCTTGAACACACCAGGGATGGCCATCGAGGCCCTCATGGCCTGAGCCAACGCACCCTGACGGAGGATGACCTCTGAGCCACTGCGGATGTCGGCAGCCACACAGCAGAAAGGAATCTTGAGTGAATCGAAACTCGCACATCCCTTCAAGGTCAGCATCGAGTCGAGCAGGTGTTCGATCTGACTGCCTTTCATCATCCCAAACCCTTTCGACTGACGGTCGCGAATGGGAAAGCCGAAGACATAAGTCACGCCATCGACGGTTGTATAGGGTTCGTTAGCCAGCGAGGCCCTGCGGTCGGTGAGCAGCGTGAGCCACTCCTGGGTACGGAACATCGTTTCGAGATCCGAGGCGGTATAGCCTGCCGCATAGAGTCCGCCCACGATGGAGCCAATCGAGGTGCCAACGATGTAATCCACATGGATGCCAGCCTCTTCAAGCACTTTCAGCACGCCAACCTCTGCGGCACCCTTGGCACCACCGCCTCCCAACGCCAGTCCGATCTTCGGACGGTCTGCCAATGCCGGCATCATCAGCGTCAGGCACAAAACCATATTGAGTATCCTTTTCATATCTGCTTTTCTGTTTGAAGGCACAAAAGTAGCAATTATTTCCCAAATAGCAAAGGAAATGAAAAAATAATTGTAACTTTGGCTTCGCCGAAGGTACTCACGTTCGGAAATGCCCAAATAAATTTGGCAATTCGCTCACTTATTCGTACCTTTGCACCATAAATGACAAAAAGACCATCGATATGAAACTAAAAAGGCTATTCTTAGGAGTGCTGGTGCTCTTGGCCGGGCTGAACGGTCTGGCACAAAACCAGAAGGACGGTCCGTCACAAGACCAGAAGAAGATGAACGCGTTTATTGACCAGCTGATGTCGAGGATGACCGTCGAGGAGAAACTCGGACAGATGAACCTGTTGCCTGGCACCTCAGCCACGACGGGAGAGTTGAAGAACAGTCCGCTGCTATCATTGATAGAGCAGGGCAAGTTAGGCACCGTGCTGAACCAGAAGGGCGTGGAAGGTATCCGGCAGTTGCAGGACGCCGCGAAGAGAAGTCGTCTGGGCATTCCCGTACTCGTAGGCATGGACGTGATTCACGGCTACGAGACCATCTTCCCTATCCCTCTGGGCATATCGTGCAGCTGGGATCTGGAGGCCATTGAGCAGGCAGCGAGGATAGCCGCCAAGGAGGCCACCGCCGACGGCATCTGCTGGACCTACAGTCCGATGGTGGATATCGCCCTCGATGCCCGTTGGGGCCGCATCGCAGAGGGCAACGGTGAGGATCCGTTCTTGGGCAGTCGTATCGCTGAGGCTTTGGTGAGGGGTTATCAGGGTAACTACGGTCCAGAGAACATGATGGCCTGCGTGAAGCACTATGCCCTCTACGGCGGAGCTGAGGCAGGGCGCGACTATAACACGGTGGACATGAGTCACGTGAGGATGTACAACCAGTTCTTCCCGCCCTATGAGGCAGCCGCCAAGGCTGGGGCAGGATCGGTGATGACCTCGTTCAACATCGTTGACTACATACCCGCAACGGCCAACAAATGGCTTATCGACGACGTGCTGCGCAAGCAGTGGGAATGGAATGGTTTCGTGGTGACAGACTACGGCGCCATCGCTGAGATCACGAAGCACGGGCTGGGCGACCTGCAACAGGCCTCGGTGCTGGCCCTGAAAGCCGGCACGGATATGGACATGTGTGCCGAAGGCTTTATCAACACCCTCGAACAGTCGCTGAAAGAGGGCAAGGTGACGATGGCTGAGATCGATCAGGCCTGCCGTCGCGTGCTCGAGGCAAAATACATCTTAGGTTTGTTTGACAACCCCTACCGTTTCCTCGACCCCAAGCGCCACGATACGGACATCTATACCCCAGCGCACAGACAGGCAGCACGCCAGCTGGCAGCGGAATCGTTCGTGCTGCTGAAAAATGAAAGAATTAAAACATTAAATAATGAAAAGGTGCTGCCGCTGAAGAAGCAGGGGAAGATCGCGCTCATCGGACCGATGGCCGACAACCGCATCAACATGGCAGGCACCTGGGCACCAACAGCCACCAACGAGCGCTATGCCACGCTTAAAGAGGCGATGGAGAAGGCGCTGGCAGGCAAGGCGACGGTCAGTTATGCACAAGGCTGCAACTTCACCAGCGACTCCACCCTGCAGAAGGACGGCGGATTCTACCGTCAGACACCTTTCAAGGATGCAGAACAGTTGAAACGTGAGGCCCTTCAGATCGCCCGTGATGCCGACGTCATCGTCTGCGCGATGGGAGAGTCGGCAGAGATGAGCGGCGAGTGCAGCAGCCGTGCTACGCTGGAGATCTTCGATACACAGCGGGAGCTGTTAGAGGCCCTGCTCGCATTAGGCAAGCCCCTGGTGGTGCTGAACTTCGCTGGCCGTCCGACGGTGCTGACATGGGAGAACAATCACGTGCCAGCCATCCTGCAGGTTTGGTTCGGCGGCAGTGAGGCCGGCGATGCCATCTGCGACGTGCTCTTCGGCGACAAGGTGCCCTGCGGCAAGCTTACCACCTCGATGCCTCAGGCCACAGGACAGGAGCCGCTATACTATAACTATTTACCGACAGGAAGGCCCGTGGGAGAAAGCCAAAGCACTTTCTCGAAATTCGCCAGCAACTACTTCGACGTGCGCAACGACCCGCTGTTCCCCTTCGGATTCGGGCTGAGCTATACCAACTTCGAATACAGCGACATCCGCCTCGACGGGCGTAAGGCATCCGTGACGGTCACCAACACAGGTGACTATGACGGCGTAGAAATCGTACAGCTTTATATTCACGACGTCGTGGCCAGCATCACTCGTCCCGTCAAGGAACTGAAAGGTTTCCAGCGCATCCATCTGAAGAAGGGTGAGAGCAAGGAAGTGACGTTTGAGATTACCGACGACCTGCTGAAGTTCTACAACAGCAGCCTCGAATACGTGTTGGAGCCTGGCGAGTTTGAGATCATGATTGGTCCGGACAGCAGTCTGAAGCATCTGAAGAAGACCGTGCTTACTGTCAATGCGGCCTACGGCCTGAATGATAAATGATGAATGATAAATGACAATGGATATTACAGAAAGATTTTTAAATTACACGAAGTTTGACACGCAGTCGGCTGAGGACAGCCAGACGGTGCCGAGTACCGCCAAACAACTGGTGTTTGCGGAGTACCTGAAAAAGGAACTGGAACACGAGAGCTTGAGCAACGTCGAGCTCGACGACAAGGGCTATCTCTATGCCACGTTGAAGTCGAACATGAAAGGGGCGGATAGCAAATCATCACAACCGATTCCCACCATCGGCTTTATCTCACATTACGACACGAGCCCAGACTGCTCAGGAGCAGACATCAAGCCACAGATCGTGCGCAACTACGACGGATCGGAGATATTGTTAGGAGTAAGGAGAGAAGGAGTAAGTAGAGAAGGAGATCAAATCATCATGTCGCCACAGCGATTCCCGGAGTTGCTGAGCCATATAGGCGAAGACCTCATCGTGACTGACGGCCAAACGCTCTTGGGCGCTGACGACAAGGCGGGCATCGCAGAGATCGTCGAGGCGATGTGCTGGCTGAGGGATCATCCAGAAGTAAAGCACGGCGACATCCGCATCGCCTTCAATCCTGACGAGGAGATCGGCATGGGCGCCCACCACTTCGATGTGGATAAATTCGGCTGCGACTGGGCCTATACGATGGACGGCGGCGACGTGGGCGAACTGGAGTTTGAGAACTTCAACGCTGCCAGCGCTAAGATATATATAAAAGGTGTAAGCGTGCATCCGGGCTATGCGAAGGGTAAGATGGTGAATGCCTGTCGTCTGGCGGCAGAGTTCGTGGCGATGCTGCCGGCAGAAGAGACACCTGAGCAGACGGAAGGCTACCAGGGTTTCTACCACCTGACAGGTATGCAGGCCAACGTGGAAAACGCCAAACTGAACTACATCATTCGCGACCACGACCGTGAACGCTTCGAAGACCGCAAGCGCACGATCCAGAAGTGCGCAGAGCAGATGAACGAGACATACGGCGAGGGAACGGTCACCTGCGAAGTCTCTGACCAATACTACAACATGAAGGAGAAGATCGATCCTCAGATGCACGTCATCGACCTCGTGCTGCACGCCATGCAGGACTGCGGTGTGGCTCCAAAGGTGAAGCCCATCCGTGGGGGTACAGACGGTGCCCAACTGTCATTCCGCGGTCTCCCCTGCCCCAACATCTTCGCCGGCGGCGTGAACTTCCACGGCCCGTATGAGTTTGTGAGCATACAGTCGATGCAGAAGGCCGTCGAGGTGATTGTCAGGATCTGTGAACTGACGGCGGGGTTTAATCTTTGAGGAGCCAGGAGTCAGGAGTCTGGAGTCAGGAGGTCTACGCCTTCATTAGGGCATCGAGCGCCTCCAGTTCACCAACCACCCAGATGATGTCTCCTTCCTGGAAGCGGCGGTTCGGACGGAAAGCGGACAGGCTCTCCTTTCCCTCCTCCAAGCCGACGACCATACAACTGTAGAGGTCGCGGATGCCACTCTCGATGAGCGTCTTGCCGATGAACGGACTGTCGCTGCCAATGACCAGCTGACGCAGTTTCATCTCGCGCATCTCCACATCCGGATCCTCGCCGAAGCGTTCCTTTTCGAGCGCATCGCGGAATGTCGTGAACTGCGCGTCGCTACCAATCGCCTGGAGCACATCGTAGGGGAAAACGACATAATCGCCATCAGGGATGTTCACCCGTCGCCCACCACGCATGATACTGCTGATCAGCACGCCATACTTCTGTCCCAGGTTCAACTGCTTCAGCGACTGACCCATCCACAGTGAATCCGCAGGCACCTCAAAGTCAGCGATATGGACATCACGGTCGAGCAGACGTCCCTCATACAACGGACGCTTCTTGCCGTGCACCTGTGCCTCGATCTCCCGTGAACGCAGGTTCTGGATGAAGAGGCGTTCGAGCGTGATGCTTCGATGCTTGATCCAACGGGAGAATACTATGCCCACCACGACGACGATGCCAAAGCAGATCAGCAGGGCACTGGCGAAGTGCGTCAGATAGTTGCACACATAGAAGATGAAAGCCACAGCAATAATCACACGCACGAGGATGGTGAAGAGCAGCGGCAGACGGTTACGGTTGCTCTCTGCCCACAGCGCCTTGAACTCTTCGCTTTTGTTCTTCTTCATCACCATTGCCCGCAGGAACGGTGCGATGATGATGATCGTCAGGATGCCCGTGATGGCATTGGCGTATGGCCGCAGTTCCTGTCCAGGCAGCAGCGTGTGCATAAAGGGCAGTGCGAAGGTGAACATCAAAGCGATGGCCGCCGACGAAAGAATAGAATAGACTATGGTATTGATGGTCATCTGCGTCAGCAACCGCTTCCAGTTGCTCTGCTGCTGTGTGTGCTCATGACTCATCGACAGATGGTTCAGCGACAGGATCAGTTTCTTGGGCAGATGCCGTTCGAGTCTGTTGTATGCCGGCGTAGCCAGACGGATCATATACGGCGTAAGGAACGTGGTGGTGACAGACACAGCCACGACCACAGGATAGAGGAAATCGCTGATGACTCCCAGCGACAGGCCCAGCGAGGCGATGATGAACGAGAACTCACCAATTTGCGCCATCGAGAATCCACAGCGCATGGCCGACTTCAGCGACTCACCACCCAGCATAAACGATATCGTGCCGAAGACCGCCTGACCTACGAGAATCGTCAGCACCAGCAACAGGATAGGCAGGGCATAGTCTACCAGGATCTTCGGATCGACGAGCATACCCACCGACACAAAGAAGATGGCACCAAAGAGGTTCTTCACCGGCTCCACCAGTTTCTCGATGCGCTCTGCCTCGACCGTCTCTGCCAGAATGCTACCCATGATAAACGCGCCGAAAGCCGAGCTGAAGCCCACCTTCGTAGAGAACACAGCCATCGCACAGCAGAGTCCCAGCGACACCACCAGCAGCACCTCGTTATTGATGAGACTGCGCACTCGACGGAGGAACAGCGGGATGGCAAAGATACCCACCACGAGCCAGAGGATTAGGAAGAAGGCAATCTTCATGATGGCCTCAATCATCTGACCGCCTTCCAAGTCATTGCCGCTGGCGACGGCACTCAGCATCACCATCATCACAATGGCGAGGATATCCTCCAGTATCAGCACGCTCATCACCATTCCGGCGAACTGCTGCTGTCGCAGTCCCAGGTCGTCGAAGGCTTTATAGATGATCGTCGTCGATGACATCGCCAGCATACCGCCGAGGAAGATGCAGTCCATCTTGCTCCAGTGGAAAGCCTGACCCACCAACACACCCAGCATCGACATAAAGAAGATGATGGTACAGGTGGAGATGATCGGCGAGGCACCCATCTTCAGGATCTTCTTGAACGAGAAGTCGAGACCCAACGAGAACAACAGGAACATCACGCCGATGTCTGCCCAGAGGTGCACGCTGGCGTGATCGACCACCGATGCCGTGTAGGGCATATTGGGACTGACCAGGAAACCGGCAACGATATATCCCAGCACTAACGGTTGCTTGAGCCGCTTGAAAATCAGTGTCACAATGCCTGCCACCACAAGGATGAGCGCAAGGTCATTAATCAATTCAGGAATCTCTGACATGTATTTTGAACTTTGAACTTTAAACTTTGAACTTTGAACTTTATGATTACTGCGGCGTCAATACCACTGCACGGCGTTGGTGTTGCCGGAACGCTTGTCGTACTTCAGGGCATCGGTCAGCGTCGAGGCATTACAACGGAAGGAGAAGTTATAACTGGTGTAAGGCGCCAGCATCACGTCGCACGACATACTGAAACAGTGCAGGTCGCGGGAGAGCGACATACGCGTCATCGCGATCTTCTTGTTGTCGAAGTCGTAGCCGGAATTGAAGGCGATGTTCCATCCGTCGCTCAGTTGCAAGTTACCGCTGAGGTTCAGCGTCTGGCTGATCTTGTAGGGATAGCGCATCGTGTTGTAGTTGAACTTCTTGTTGTCCCTGTCCTCATTTATGGAGATGGTGTAGCCGAGATGCAGGCTCCAGGGCATCTTGAACTTCATATAGCCATCCTCATCAGTATCCGCCTTAGACTTCTCATTCCTGGCGTGCGTCGCCTTCTCCGCTTCGAGGTCCACGTTGCTGTCCACCGTGTCCCATTCATCATCATCGTCCTCCTGCTTACGTTTCTTCTTGTCCTTGTCGTCGTCAACCTTCTGACCTGTGAGGCGCTTAAACAGCTTGATCACCTTTTCGTTGTTCAGGTTGTAGTCGAGATTTTGCGATATGCCCTGCCAGCGTCCCCACTTGCCCTGACCCCAGTAGGTGGTGTGCTCACTCACTCGCGGCGTGGCGCCCACACTGTCGGCCTCATATACATACGAGGCGAACTGGGCAGCAATATTCAGTGTATACGATTTCGTGAGTTTCAGTCTCAAGTTGGTTCTCAGGTCACTCAACGGCCGGATGTCCGCAGCGAAGTTGTACGACATGTGTGCCGAGAGTTCGTCGATCAGGCTGATCTTCTTGAAGCCTGTCGTATCCTTGTCAGACTTGACCTTCATCTCCACGTTGTTCTTCAGGTCGAAACTGACCTCTCCTCGCATACCCTTGCTCGGAGCACGGTAGATACAGATGTCGTAGGGCGAGTACTCCACATACGACACATTACCGTCGGCATCCGTCTTCTGATAGGTCTTATAGTAACCGTAACAGGGGTCGCCGAAGTCCGGTGCGTAACTGAAGCCGATAGACGGTGTGACGACGTGACGGATGGCCTGTATCTTATCGCCAAAGAGTTTGCGGCTGGGGGTATAGAAACCATAGAGCTTCGTGTCGACATTGAGTGACAAGTTCCAATCGTAGACATTATAGAATCCCGTCACCGTGTCCGTTATCTCCTTCTGCGCGTCAGTGTCCCAGTATTTCTCAGCCCGCCTGAACAGCGTACGGTCGGTGAAGTTAACACTGGGGGTGATATTCAGATAGCCAAAAGCCAAAAAGGTAGCCTTGATGGGAATGGTGTGCTGCATACCGTTCTGCCAGTCCTTGGCCAGGCTGGTGTGCAGAATCCGATCCTCCTTCACGTTGGTAATCTGGTTCTTGAAGGTACCAGTATAAGACATAGAGATCTTCTCATACCACTTAGCCGATCCCGCAGCCTTCTTCCGTTTGAAGGGATAGAACTGTGAGATCGTTACGCCGAGCGTTGGCAATTCTACGCTCAGGGTCGAGTCGCGCATGTTCTGCGTGAGGTTGAATGAGGAGTTGATTGACATTCCGATGCTGGAGAAGCCCGTATTAAAACCCACGGCCGACGTACGCGTCGACTGCGTCCTCGTTGTGGGGTTATACATCGAGGTGAGGTTGTTGGCGTCATAGGACGTCGAGGAGTAGTTCACGCGGGCATTGAACGAGCGGTAGGGATTGGCCTTCGTGTCCTGGGTGTGGTTCCAATTCAACTTGAGGTCCGTTGTCTTCAGGTAGTCGGGCATATTCTTCTCGCCCCTGATGGAGTTCTGGTAACTGATGAGGAAGCTGCCGCTGAAACGGTAGCGCTTCCGATAGTTCGATGTGGCAGTAACACCCCACGAGCCTTTCGTATAAATCTCACCCAGCAACTTCAAGTCCATCTTGTCGCTGATGGCGAAATAATAGCCGCCGTCACGCAGATAGAAGCCCTTATCCGACTCGTCACCATATGTAGGCATGATCAGTCCGCTGGAGTAACTCTTCGTGAAGGGGAAGAAGCCGTAGGGAACAGCTAACGGTAACGGCACGTCAGCCACGACAAGATAAGTGGGTCCGAACACCACGTCCTTTCCTGGCCGCACCTTCGCACGCGACATCGCCAGATAGAAGTCCGGATGCGGATCATCACAGGTCGTATAGCGGCCGTGCTGCAGATACATCTCCCCGTCAGGCCCGCGCTTCGATATCTCACTGGTCAGGAATCCGTCGTCCTGTTGGGTGTACACATCCTTGATCAAGCCCTTCTTCGACTTGAAGTTGAACGACATCGGACCCGTCTGATACTCGTCGCTGCCCATTTTGAACACCGGCGAGCCGATGGTCTGCTGTGTGGTCGAGTCGAGCCTACCCTCCGCATGCACGATATTACTGTCGAGGCTCATGAAGATCTTCTCACTCGCCAGATCCATATTCTGGTACTTCACCTTCGAGTCGCCATACAGCCTGGCCTGCGAGATGATGGCCTCGTAGGTCAGCGAGTCGTTGGCGGAATACTCCACCGGTGAGTCGATGCCGCTTTTCCGGCTACGGTTGATGCTGTCGAGAGCCAGCGAGTCATCCACAGCCTTATTGTGCTTCCAGATGGCCAGTTCGAGTGAGTCCATCGTCGTCGTGTCGCGCTTCAGTTTGGCTGCTGCCTCCTGGAGCACCGTCGTGGGAGATGCCGGCATCACCAGCGAGTCGCCCTTCGTGAAGCCGTCGCGGATCACGTCGACCGCCGCCTGCACGCTGTCGCGGGACACCTCGTCAGTCAATAGGCTATCCTCCGGCATCTCATGATTAGAAATCTCTGTCAGGAACAGACTATCGGCCCTTGGAATTGCCACATTGACATCTGGCAGCGCAGGCATCTGTTTTATCGGTGCAGCCTGTTGGGTTTGCTGCTGTATAACAGCAGCTGCTCCGTTTTCCTCCCCTTTCTCGCGGTTCTTATCCGACCTCAGGGACGCAGGCGTACACGCCATCATCAGCATGAAGGCGCCCAATAGCCATATGACCGCGTGTTTCCCTCTCAACTCTCCTTTACTCCTTCTCTCCTTTACTCCTAACTCCTTACTCAAACATATCCACCCACTTCTGGAACCGCTTGATGCCGTCCCAGCCGAACTTCTCCAGCGCCCGCATCGCTTCTACGACAGTACGCTCGCTGTCCGGTCTGGTCTTCGAATAGAACTTATCCGCATAACACACCACCTGCTCCTCCAGCTCCTCAGGCATATAGTCTTCGTGGGGCAAGGGCAGTTGCTGCTGCTCAATGTCCCACGCCGTCAGTCCTGTGCCCGTATGCCTTTCACACACGCGCGCGTGGCGAATCCACCCATCCTCACGTAACATCCGTCCGCCGATGATACCGTGACGGATATAGGGCTCCGTGCCGTGGCAGTGGATGCCCGGCGCGTCACACTCGCGGATGCCGATATCGTGCAGCATCGCCGCTTCTTCGAGGAACTCGCTGTCCAGTTTCAGTTCCGGGTGCTTCTTCGCAATCAGCAGGCAGCGATCCGCCACCTGCCGACTGTGAATTATTAGAAGTCTCCTGAGATCATCATCCTCAGGATAGTATTTGTCAATGATTTTCTGATAGTCCATATTCTATTTCTTTGGCACGGATTTCACGGCTTTAATGAATTAAAGACACGGCTGGTTGCAAAGAAAAGCAGTGTCTCTTTATTAAAGAGCCGTGTAATCCGTGCCTGAAAATACTACGCTTCACGTTCAATCCAAGCTATCGTATCTCCCTGACGGATCTGCTGTCCAGGCTTCACGCTGATGTCCACCAGCTTACCACCCATAGCAGCGGGGATCTCGACAATCTCGCCCCACTTCGTCTGGAGATAGCAGAACACGTCGCCCTCCTTGTACTTCTGACCGATGAACGGCTCGATGCAAGCAGCAGGCACGCCCTCGCCGCCAAAGCTCCAGATCAGCTGTCCGGCTAACGGAGACTTCACGGCGTCGGCCTTCGCATGCTTGATGGCGTCGATCTCCTCCTGAGAGATCTTCTTGCCACCACCCAGCTTTGCGTCCTTCGCCTTCTGGATGTCGGCCAGCAGGTTCTTCTTCGCCTGACCGCTCTTGAATGGACGATACTGCTCGGGGTGCATAGCCAGTTCGAACAGTTCCTCGTCGTCGGGACCATATTCCCAGCCGTTCTCGTCCATCTCCTTGCGGAAGCCGTCGAGGGCATTGTCGAGCAGCGTATGGGGATCCACATCCGTGAACTCCAGTTTCTTCTGTGCAGCCAGTTCCTTCAGTTCGGGAGCAATCTCGCCTGGCACCTTGCCGCTCTTGCCGAGGATCATACCCCAGATGGCGTCGTCCATCATCACATAGCGGCCCTTGCCCTGCTCCATCGTCAAGAGGTTCATCAGGGCGATGTTCTTTGTGTACTGCGAGAACGGTGTCACCAATGGGGGATAACCCACCTTCGGCCATACGTACTCCACCTCGTTGAACAGCTTCACGAGCATATCGTCCATCGTCAGCTCTGCCTCACCCTTCTGGGCACGCAGCTTGTTGATCATCGTCATGATACCGCCAAGATCGGCCATCATCGAACCCATCATACCACCAGGCAGTCCGCAACCGAGCAGCAGCGAGCTCATGTGCTTGTTGGCGGGGTTGATGAAGTAGCCGAGCCAGTCGTCGATGAACTCCTGCGTCAGCGTACGGGCCTGCATATATGCGTTCATATTCAGGTCAGCCACCTCGAAGCCCTCGTTCTTCAGCATCGACTGCACGGAGATGATGTCCGGATGCACCTTACCCCACGACAGCGGTTCGATGGCGGTGTCAATCACGTCGGCACCGTTGTTACACACCTCGAGGATCGAGGCCATCGACAGGCCTGGGCCAGAGTGACCGTGATACTGCACGATGATGTCAGGGTGCTTTGTCTTGATGGCCTTCGTCAGGGCGCCGAGCATAGCGGGCTGTCCGATACCGGCCATATCCTTCAGACAGATTTCCTCCGCACCTGCGGCGATCACCTCCTCAGCAATCCTTGAGTAATACTCGACGGTATGCACGGGAGAGGTCGTGATGCAGAGTGTAGCCTGTGGCGTCATACCGCCCTCCTTCGCCCACTTGATGCTGGGGATGATGTTTCTTGTGTCGTTCAGTCCGCAGAAGATACGGGTGATGTCCACACCCTGGGCGTGCTTCACCTTATACATCAACGCGCGCACGTCGTCGGGCACGGGATACATTCGCAGGGCGTTCAGACCGCGGTCGAGCATGTGCGTCTTGATGCCCACCTCGTTGAAGGGCTTACAGAAGGCCCTCACGGCGAGGTTCGGGTTCTCACCCGCCATCAGGTTCACCTGCTCAAAGGCGCCACCATTGGTTTCCACTCGGGCGAAGCAGCCCATATCGATGATCACCGGGGCAATGCGCTCCAACTGGTCCTTGCGGGGCTGGAACTTGCCTGAACTCTGCCACATGTCCCGATAGACGAGACTAAACTGGATTTTTTTCTTCATAAATGCTTTTCTTGTCAGTTATATACTTACAAACTGCAAAAGTAGGCATTTTATTTTAGATTCAAGCACATTCCCCGCACTTTTTTTGATTATTTATGAATACGCCCTTAGTTTAAACGCTTTAGGGTAAGCCATTCAATATCATTTCCAAGATAGCCACGGCATCGCTCATGGTGATGCCAGGCTTGCCGTCCACGTCGGCTGCCGCCTTAACGAAACCCGCAGGTTCCAGGCCCGTCTTGAGATAGTCCATCAGCACCGCCGCGTCGGTAATCGTCACCAGTCCGTCGCCGTTCACGTCGCCCGCTAATATACTCCACTTGGCATAGAGCTTCACGGTGCCATTGGAGGTAAAGGGGATGGTGGTGACGGGCGTAGTCAGCGCATCGTCGGTGTACCAGCCCTCGAAGGCCCTGCTGAGACTGAGGGCGGCACGGCAGGCGCCGTTATCCGGATTATGGTCGTCCAGCAGCAGCCCGCTGATATCAGCGAAGGGACTGTATGAGCCGATGAACTGACCGCCGTCGAAGTTCACGACGGACGTATTCCCTGATTCAATAATCACGTCTTTGAACACAGGATCCTCTATGGAGGCGAACTCGACTACAACCTCTTTGGGCAGCTTGATGCCTCTCTTCCAGCCCAGATAACTCCATAGGTCATCCGTGTTATAATACACCCCCCAATTCGTTCCTTCGGCCGTGAGCACCGACTCCTCGGCCGTTTCATTGTAGAAGCATTTGGAAAGTGTCTTCTGCCCCGGACCCGACACGAAGTAGTGGGGATCATTATCTGTCTTTTCTATCTCAATCCAGGTCGGAGCGTACACGCAGCACTCCAGGTTGGCCGTCGCCGTGGCGTCCTCCGTCCACCCCACCACGCCACCGCCTGAATAGGCGGAATTTTCGTAGTAAACGGACGCTCTGGCATAGCAGTCGGTGATGTTGAGCGTGGCTCCTGACTTGATGCAGGCCACCACGGCGCCGCCGTCCACCCATGAGTTTTTGAGGGTTGACTCAATCGATGCCCCACAGGTGCAGTTGCTGATGGTGGAGGTGCCATCGGCGTACACGGCAATGTTGGCAGGGCGATGCCCGGATGTGGTGACCCATCCCTCGGTCTGGAGGTTCTTGACGGTAGCGTTCCTAAGTTGATAGAAGAGTGCCTGACCTGGGTTCGACGTGCTTTCCTTATAATCTATATCGAGGGTGATGGTATGCCCGTTGCCGTCGAAGGTGCCCGTAAAGAAGCCTTTCACCATTTCCGTGACGGTGAGGTCGGTGTCGAGCATCACGGTCTTGGCGTAGTAGCTAACGCCTTCCGCCACGCTTGTGGCAAACGCCTCCCAATCCGCTTCCGAGCTGATGACAAGGTCAGCATTCGCCCACTTCACGATATAGGGTTTCCCTGCCGATATGCTTGTGGTTCTCTTGAAGTTCAGCGTCAGCGTCCCGTCCGTCATGTTCGACGTCTCAGCGTTCACCTCCTTGATGACGGCTCCAGCCAGAGGTGAACCAGCGATCTGTGAGGCGGTCATCGAGAACGGCAGGCACAGTGTGTTCCACTCGTTGTCCGTCCAGAGTGTACGGTCCTGCAGGGTCACGTCGGCAAGGTAACCGTCTACACCGCTGATGATGTCACCATTGTCGGCATCTTCGGCGAGACTGACATCCGCAACCGCCACAAAGCTGATGTTGTCGATATACAAATAATTACCAGGATCAGGAAGGTACTTAATTGCCACATATTTAACCTCAGCAGGGAGGTAATATTGAACAAGCCGAGACGAACCACCACTGGCCATCCACTCTTCCTGCCATATAAAATCGGAAATACTATTGGTCTTTGTTGAAACCCCCACTTGGAATTTAGCATCAAACGACATAGTATATGCAACAAAATTCTTGACGTAGAACGATAGTTTTACATCAGTGGTTAAGTCCAGTTGTGGGGAGATGAGGTATTGATAAGACTCACTTATGCCAAACATGAAATTTGTGTCTGCTCCTATATTAAGACCTGTATTGCCAACACCATCCACAGCAATCCAACCGCCCATGCCGTCAGAAAAGTCTTGAATATAAGGCAGACTCACTATCAAGGTTCTGGCTCTCAGCTCTTTGCCTTGAATGGCGGATAACTCCTCTTCAGACAGTTTTCCACTATAAATGTTACCGGAATTATCATAGAGAATCTGGTTTTCTGCAATATAGAAGCCTCCTCCCAGGTCATAACTGCTGGCATAGATATAATCGTCTGTATTGGTCCAGCCAAGAGTCATTGAACCTGTACCCTTTCCCGAGCTTCCACCTCCAGGGCCAACACCTGGCGCATTATTACCACCTATGGCAATAACCTTACCGCCATTGATGAAGATAGTTCCACAGACACCGCCAAAACCGCCTCCGATGCCGGCACCCCCATTTCCGCCTGTGGCAGTTACATGACCACCATTGATGTAGATTGTCCCTCCACCAGTATTGCAGACAGAACCACCGATACCCGCCGCAGATAATGCTCCTGTAGCTATAATTGTACCGTCATTTATAACCAAAGTACCGAACATACCGGACATTGGTGAACCGATACCAGAATAATTGCCATATCCCGTTGCAATGAGTTTACCTTTCCCTTCTATGGTCAACTTATTACCCCCCGACACCTCAATACCTTTAGTGACCGTAAGCGTCTTGCCCTCATCAAGAATCAGCTTCACGTTGCCATTAATGGTAATGTGATCATCGATAGTAACATCATCCGAAACCTTGTATTGGCAAAAAGTCAACTTTGTTGTTTCTTCAGTTACGGGAATGCCATCGCCAACAGTAAAACTGAATTCTTTGGAGCCCAGATAGCCACTACCATCTATGGCGGTCAAGGTAAGGGTATAGTTGCCACTTTCCTTAACAGGAAAAGAGCTGTAAGACTCCGTGAAATGGGTTCCCTTTTCCAACTCGTTTCCTCCTGCGTCTTTCACAATAAAGTCTATGTTGATTTCATCCCCCGAATAAAGATAATAGGGTTCTATGCCACTGACGGCAATATAGTCGAAATTATGTGACAGTTCTTCACTGAGAGGAACAATCTTCTTGCCACCGATATTATCTATCGTAGCAGCTTGAGTTACGCCATTTTCTGACCAAAAGAAATATTTGTCTTTCGCAAATTTAATAGAAGTTACATTGGCGTAACCACTGGAATAAATAAAATCATCTTCATTAGTCCAACCAAGAGTGATAGAACCACCGATAGGAGCACCATCCATCGATCCGATTCCTGGAGCCCCTTCGCCTCCTATGGCTGTTATCTTTCCACCATTGATGGTGATAGTACCACAAATGCCGTAGTTTTCTTCTCCATTTGCAGATCCACCACCAATGCCAGCACCTTCATAACCGCCAGTTGCATTAATAGTTCCGCCATTAATGGTAATTGATCCACCATTACTACAGAAGTTTGAACCGCCAATACCAGCAGCGCGATAACCACCTCGGACATTGATTATACCGTCCTCGATTACCAGTATGCCAACATTATCTGAGCCAATTCCAGCCCCAGGATAACTGGAAGCGTCTGCATTAAGTGTGCCTTTTCCCTTAATTGTCAGTTTGTTCCCAGCCGACAACTTGATGCCACTGGTGGCATTAAGGGTTTTCCCCTCATCAAGAATGAGCGTTACGTCGCCATTGATGGTGATACGGTCATTGATGGTAACATCGTCCATCACTCTGTGAACGGCATCCATTGTTTTAGTTCCAGCTGTTACACGAATGGCATCGCCTATAATAAAACTGATGTTTGTAAACCTACTCACATGACTGCCGTCATATAATGCTCTCAATCTGAACTCATATCGTGTATTGTCTGACAGCCCTTCGATAGTAGTGGTAGTATTATTCACTGAAATTTCCTCTGACCAATCTTCGTCGCCCTGCTTTCTATACTGATAACCATAACCAAGAAGGGTTGTGCCCGTCCCAGTTTCTGGAGCCTCCCATGTAAGCGTAGCACTTAGGTAAGTGATACTGCTAATAGCCAAGTTGACGGGGGATTGGTAAACAATTGGTGTTGTGAATTTCGTAGTGGTGCAATAAAAGTCGTTATTGCTGCCATAGAGTGCCGACACGCGGAATTCATATGATGTGTCGTCTATCAGCCCAGTGAGCGTAACAGTAGTAGAGTTTGTCGTGAATTCTTCCGACCAGTTTTCATCGCTGTCTTTCTTGTATTTGTATACATAGCCCGTGATAGTATTATTTGTCTGAGGAGCATCCCATGATACCGTAGCACACTGGCCTGTTATATTGCTCACTGTGAGATTTGCCGGTGGCAGGTTACCAGACACCTCAAAAAGGAAGTCGTCAACATCAAGAGCCCTGTTATAGTATGAACTTTCTGGAATATCAACTTCCAAAGCAACATATTTTGTGCCTGCGGGAAACTCGTTTTCATATAAGAACCAACCGAGATTTGCAGGAGGAAGATTTGCATCAACCCAAGTGAAAGCATCGATGCTCTTGGTGGTCATGGAATATCCCACTCGGGCAGGAATGATGATTTCCTCCTCAGTGGTAGCCGTGGAATAATAATAGAACGATACTTTCATTGCAGCTTTCCCGTCAAGTTCGGGGGAAATCAAGTACTGTAGTTCATTATTTTCTTTAAAGCAAAGACCCTGGGTATGGTTATGACCACCAGCAGTTATTCGAATATAGAAAGATGAAGTGCTCCAGCCCTCTGCATCCAGATCGTTATTCTCGAAGCCGTAGGAATAAGGCAGACTTTTTCCGTGCAGATAATAGATGTTGCCATCGATTAATGTCACGGGGATTTCCCACTTACCTTCTACAAAGGTCGCACTCACTGGTGTTCCCGTGAGTTCGGATAAAGTATCATAAACAAATGTGGGGGCAGCGGTGTTAAGATAGTAGGTGTCGCTTATTGAGGCATTCAAGTTTTTACAATATCCCGACATGACTATGGGGTTATATTTTCCGTTTTTTCCAGGTGAGAATACACCCCTGAATATGCAGTTGGTGAGAATAAGTGTTATTGTGTTCGCATCTAATTCGCCAATAAATCCGCCCGATTCGTATTGAAAACCACTGATGGTGCCACCATAGACGCAACGCTCCATCGTCAGACTACCCTTCAAGAGGTATATGATACCACCAGCAAAAGTAATAGGATTGTTCCCACTGGCATCAACGCTCACATCAGTATTGACAATACAATTAGTGATAGTGTTCACCCCTGTACTACCACAAACACCCACGAATCCTGCAGCGTAGTTTACGTAGTCCGTGGAATTGCTTGTGACGTGGCCCTCAACGGTGAGGTTCTTAATCGTTGCTCCGTCAATATAGTGGAATGGAGCCGCGTATGTCTCTATTGTATTGATATCAACAGTCATTGTCTTGCCGTCTCCGTCGAACGTGCCGCAGAAAGGGTGGTCGCTTGTGCCCACCATCGACGATATGCAGATGTCTGACTTCAGCTTCACGGTCTGCCCTTCAAAGGATTCGGTACCCTCGTTCACCAACGCCACAAAGTTAATCCAATCTGCCGTTGAGCTGATACCGTCCTCGATGATGTGGTTTGAGGACATGGCATAGTATGTATTGCCGTCGACCGCCACGAAGGGACGGTCACGCTCCGGCGTTACGGTATTGCTCACCGCCATGCCCTCGGCACCGGAGATGAAATTGGAGCCGGAGGTGGTGACGGGGAGGGTGTTCAGGTAGTAGGCACCGCTGACGTTGGCCGTGACGGTAACGCCAGCCGTCTTGAAGGCGATAGGATAGAACTGGGCGCCGGAACGTTCGCTGGAGAACGAACCCTTGACGAGGCAGTTGCTGATGGTGAGCGATGTGTTGTTCCATACCGACACCAAGCCGGCGGATTTGCTGTCGCCGTAGGAACCTGTGATATGAATGCTGCCACTGAAGATGCAGTCCTGCAGCGTCAGGTTGCCAGGGGTGTCGGCATCTATCTGGCTGCAGCCGCCCACGAAGGCGCCTATCTCATTACCAGAGCTATTGATGGTGGCGGCAAAGGTGCAGTTCTGGATGGTCGCTCCCTTGGCAGTACCCACCAGTCCGCCAGCGTACATGCCAGTGTTGTTGATGGTGCCCGTGACGGTGAGGTCCTTGATGGTGGCTCCCTTCACATTGCTGAAGAGACCTTCCGCTATGTTGCCGGAAACGTTAAGATCAACGTTGATGGTATGGCCCTGACCGTCGAACGTGCCGCAGAAGGCTTTGTTCTCGCCGGTAATCGTCGTGACGGCTGTCGTGCCCGCCGCTATCTCCGCAGCGGTGGGGATGTCGGCTGTCAACGTCACCGTCTTGCCGGCAAAGTCCTCGCCGCCACTTTTTATGACAGTGACAAAGGTGTTCCAATCGGCTGCCGAGCCGATGGTCGTGAGGGTCGTCACGGTCACGGGGTTGAAGGAATGGCTCATCTCAGTACTGCTATTGGCAACGTCATCGCCCCACTGGTCGATGTCGATGGCAAACACCTTCACGTAATAGGTGCCGGGATCCGTGATGGGGATGCGGCCCTCGAAGCCGGGCTTAGAGCCACTCGGCAGGCTGTGCGCCGTTACCACGTCAGGCCTGTCCACATAGCCGGTAGCCAGTTTCTTGTATGCATATTGGTTCTTGCACGCTGCGTCGGTATAGACATATACCTTCACGCTGAGGCTATAGTCAGGTGCGTCTTTGTCGAAAGCCCAACCACTTACGTAGATGCTGTAAGCCTCTCCGCGACAAGCGTCCAAGTTGGTAACAGGCTTGGCAGCCCACGCCATCATGGTTATCATTGCAAGCAGCACTGTCATCACTGCCCGTCTCATAAAACTCTTTTGGCTTCTGATGCCTATTGTTCTTTTCATTTTCATAACTTGTGGGATGATTTAATCTATCGTTGGAAAACTGGTGAGGATTATTTCGAGGATGGCCATGACGTCAGCCATGGTGATGCTGCGGCTATAGTCCACATCGGCAGCCGCCTTGACGAAGCCTGCAGGTTCCACGCCCGTATTGACAAAGTCCGTCAAGAGCGTGGCATCGGTGATGGTCACCCGTCCGTCGCCATTCACGTCGCCCATGATGATCTCAGGCAGATTGTTCACCTCAGAGCCGCTGCCGAGCGTCACAAGGATGGTGCTGTAGGGCGAAGGGTTGAGTTCAGGGAAGGTCGGGATGGTGAGGCGGTAATTCGTCGTCAGCTGATTGGCGCCATCGAGTTTCGTCACGCCGTACGTGGTCACTCTTGTTGCCTCGTTATAGTCATCCGTCAGCTGTAGATCGGGTGTGCCGTCGAGATTCAGATCTATGTACTGCAGATATCCCGTATCGTCACAGACAGAGCCGAAGTAGCCCTCCTGCTGCATCAGCGCCAGCCAAGCCCCCTCGGTAATAGTCTGCGTCGTGGCCGTGGTCAGGTCAATCTTGTACTCTGTACGTTCGGCAGCCACAGCATTCACCGTCACTGCCTTCGCGGGCATGATGAACCAACCGTCTTCATTGTCTTCCTCCTTGGTAATCACCACGCCGTCCGTCGAGAACTCGCCCGTCAGATAATATCCGTTTTGAACGTTCACGGGGTTCAGGCTCACCGTCACCCGCTCGCCTTCCGCAGCCTCGGTGATGTTGTTAATGCTACCCTCTGAGAAGAACAACACGTTCGTGCCCGAGAGCCGATAGACCTGTTCAAAGTGGGCCACCAACGTACTTAAATCGCCGTCGACGATGAACGTATAGGTGGGCTCAGAACTGCCATTGACGCCGTCGATCTTCCAGTCCACAAACCGGTAACCCTCGTTCGGTATGGCCTTAATTACAAGTTGCGTACCATCAGCATAGAAGCCGCTGCTGCCGCCCGTCACCATGCCGCCATCCTTGGGATCAACCGCGACGTTGATGGTGTAGCCCTGCTCGAAGTTCGCCACCAGAGAACGGTCGTCACTGACGGTGAAAGTATAGGTGGCCTCGGTGCTTACCTCGTTGCCGTCTTCCGTCCAATTCACAAATGAATAGCCCTCATTGGCTGTGGCCTTTAGGGTAACATCAGTACCTTTGTCGTATGTGCCACCGCCTGTCACCGTACCCCCTTCAGCGGGCGAGACAGCGGTGGTGATGGTGTGTGGTTCCGGTGGGATTGTCAGCGTCACGGGGATGGTGCGAGTTTCAAGTTCTTCGGTCACAAAAGAAGTATTCTTGTAAAAATAAAAAATTTGACAAGGCAAAGTTCCGCTATATGTGCCAGGCTCTGCCGCATCCCAGTCGTCGCTGCTTACTTTGATATAAAATGTTGCCGCACCGTTTGAATTCAAATTAAGGAGAACAGAAACCGGTGGATTGCCCTCGGATTCATTGTAGTACGTGAAAAATGGTATGGTCTTAGTGTCGTCCGCTTGATTGACAAGCGTTCCCCTATTGAGTACTAATCGAAGGGCTGTTGGCGTGTGTCCATTAGTATTTTGCCCAAGTTTCAGATTTGAGACCATCACCGTCGTAGGAGTCCACACCGTATTTGGGTTGATTTCCACTATGTCGGGCAGTTCCAATGTGTAGTGGCTACCCTGAAACCAACAGGCATAAACTGTCACATTGTCAGAAAGTGCGGCAGTAAAATCGAAAGGTTTTTTGCATGCCTCATCGACGTACCATCCGCCGAATTCATAATCCTCTGCGGTAGGGTCTGTTGGCCTAGTCAGAGCATTGGCTACACCAGAATAGACGGTCTGCGCCGTGGGGGCTGTGCCGTGGCCCTTCATGTTAAAGGTGGCCGTGCAGCGCCAATGGATGGTGGAAGTGAATGCATCTTTCCCCTTTTCGACAGCATCCCATTGGGCCTTTGTTCCCTCATAGTACACATCGGTCAACCCACAATTATAAAAAGCTTTCTCTTCTATCTGGGTCACCCCTGAGGAAATCGTCAAACTGTTCAAAACTACAGTGACATCGTTTTCGGGCATTGTGAATGTCGCGTTATTGGCAGAGGGTATTTCAGAACTGAATCCACATTGGTAATCATCGCTCCATGAGATTTTCACCGTCTTCCCTTCTAAAATATTGTAATTGCCGTTCCCGTTGGGTTTAACTTTGTCATTATCCACATATACATTGAAAGCTCGAGGTACGCCAACGAGCTTGGTTTTATACTCAAAAACAGCTTTATATCCACATGAATTATTATCATAATATATTAATTTCTCTTTAGTATTCGTACTATAAAATTCAGCTTCATCAGAAACCTTGTCTATCTCAATATATTTCTTCCATCCTAAAAACTGATAACCTTGAGCAGGTTTGGCATAAATCCAATATGGAGAACCATCTTCTACTGTTTCACCACTTCCCCATGCATACGAGGGATTTTTTGAACAGTCATTCCATTCGGAAACTTCATCATAGGGGATATCTGTTTTTGATGAATAGACATATCCTTCACCTGGAGTACAGCTAACAATTCCTACTCCATTACCAACATACCCCCAAACATTGTCGGCAACTGCCACCCATAGCAGTAATGCCATGATTAATCTACCTTTCATCATATCTTAGGTTTTGATTTTGAATATTTGAATTGATAATAGTTGCTAAAGCAACGAATGGCCAGCGAGGCTGTGATAAGCTGGTGGTCAAGATCAATCTGTGCCGACAACGGCGTGGCCAGCAAGAACAGCGTGAGTACCACCGCATAGAGCAGAAACACCTTCTTATATTGGGGGCGTTTCCTTTGCCAAGCCCAGATGACGACGGGCAGCGGGTTGAAGGGGATGATGTACCAGTTCCAATTGGCATCGCCGAGGGTCAAGCCTACGACAACGAACCACACCACCGCCACAGCCCACAAGGCATAAAGCGCAAAGAGCACACGATCGAACCACAAAGCCAACCTATGCTGGCGCAGAAGCCACTCCAAGAGAGTCACAAGGACGATCAGCACCAACAAGGCGGCGAACACCATCCGAGGAGTAACGGGCGACGTATAGGTCTTGGTCACCAAGGGCAGCAGTTCCTGATGGGAGCCTATGAGCACAGGCCTGACTGTCACAGAGTCGGCATCGTCGGAACTGCGGAGGCGAGCCTGCTGCAACAGGGGAACCATCAGCTCCGGGCAGATGACATGATCCACAGGGGCAGACCTGTCAAAGCCGTCGCCGCCAAAAGTGACAATGCAGAAAAGGAACCAGGGAGAGTCTCTGAATACCCAGCGATAATAGTTGCCCTGTGGTGTCAGGGACATCGGCTCCAGTCTGGGGCCCAAATCAACGTATTCACCGATGGTGCATCGCTCCAGGGCCTGTAGCACCATCGAGGCGCATTGCCCGTTGATATAGCAGAAATGCTCACCGGCAGAACTCTTGGCTACGTTCTGGTCGAGCAGCATCCAGAGACGCTGTTTCTCGTGGTGGGTCAGGTTGAGCGGCCATTCTACTACCTGTCGTCCTTCGGCCCTAAATTCATTTATCACGGTGTCAGCAAGCAGACCTACTGTCCTGAATTTATTGCGTGCGATCAGCTGTCCCCAGTCTCTCCGACCAAGTTCTTCGGAAAAGGTAAAGATAACATCAAACCCCTCTGACGGACATTCCATGTGCAAAGCACAATGGCCGGCAATAGACTTAAAGTTGTTGAGCGGCGAGACATACATCACGCTGGCCTTGACAAAGTCACTGCTGTCGGGAGCCACAGGAACCAAATGCCTCTTACCGACGCCGGCCCATGCCGACACCGTCAGCAGCGTCATAAGCAATGTCATGACTGCCCGACTTATTATGGTCTTTTTGGTTTTAATGGCTCTCATATCCCTGTTGGTTGGCGAAAAAATGGCTATTATGTTATCGTTGATTGCTATTGGCCGCAAAGATAAACAAATTTTCTGAAACGACAAAAGAATTTGCCGATTTTTTTAAATGTCGAGCTCTAATTGAACTTTAATAGGACTCTACAGGTTTTATGACACACCGCATGGAAAGTCATTTCGTGCCGGGCTGGACGTAGTTGGCGTAGGGACTTTACAGGTATTGCAATGCCAACATGGTGAGATCATCGCTCTGTTCGGTATCGCCTACGAAGTCGACCACAGCCTGAGTCATCTGTTTGATGAGTGTCTGTGGCTCCGGCGATGCAGTTTGCAGCACTTCAGTTATCCGTTCCTTGCCGAACATCTGGCGTTGGGCATTCTCGGCCTCGTCCAGACCATCGGTATAGAGGAAGAGCCCAACGAATACGCATTCAACTACAGCATCTGGATTGTATTTATCATGAATCGCGGTGGCAATGTGAAAACTGTAGATGTAGAAATACTCGCACATGATGTCTACGCCATGTACGACAAATTTGCAGAGTACTTCAAATATTAAACATTCTCTCACACACAGAAAAGCGAGCCGCAAGGCCCGCTTTTTTTGTGCAAAAGCTTGACACTCGCAAGGCGGGTCACATTTATTTCACAAAACATGTTCAGAATTTACCTTTATTTGGAAAATATAAGGGCAAACTATTGCATAATTCCACAAAAAAGACTACCTTTGCAGCCCCAAAAAAGAATTAGTATATCAGGATAACAAGATAATATGATTAATCGACCTACGTATTTGAAAGAGGGAGACAAGGTTGCGCTTGTATCTCCCGCCTACTGGATGCCAGAAGACACCCTTATGCAAACCGCAGAAGTGATCAGAAGCTGGGGATTGCAGCCGGTCATCGGCCCGCATACCAACAGTTTGAACGTAAACGTCTATGCAGGAACGGCCGACGAACGGGCTGACGACCTGTTATGGGCGCTCAACGATGACACAGTCAAGGCCATCGTCTGCTCCAGAGGCGGATATGGCTCCATTCACTTGCTGAACCGCATTCCGGCAGAGGTCTATCAGCGTCACCCGAAATGGCTGATCGGTCACGGCGACATCACCATGCTGCTCAATGCCGCAGTCGGAGCCGGGACGATGTGTATCCACGGACCCATAGCATTCCAGATCGCCAACGAACAAGAACCTGCCACGATGCTTACACGCAAGATGATTATGGGCAACCTACCGCAGTACAAGGTCGCCAGCGCACCCTATAACAGATGTGGCCATGCAGAAGGTATTCTGATTGGTGGCAACCTGTCAAGTTATGCTGCCATCGCCGGAACCAAGTTCCACCTTTCGCCGGATCAAGACATCATCCTCTTTATCGAGGAAGTGGAAGAGGCCCTGCACGACATTGACAGACTATTCTATATGCTGCGACTGATACTTGACTTCGAAAGGGTGAAGGGCATCATCTTCGGGACGTTCAGCTCCATCAAGTTCGACCTTCAGTTCGGCAGTGTGGAGCAGATGCTGATTGCTCATCTGCAC
The DNA here is from genome assembly GCA_016284635.1 of Prevotella sp. GTDB lineage: Bacteria > Bacteroidota > Bacteroidia > Bacteroidales > Bacteroidaceae > Prevotella. Next base: position 3,445 of record JAEEPF010000022.1, on the reverse strand, counting down.
GACTTGGACATTCCCGTATGCTGTGGATTCCCCGTGGGTAGCAACAGTTGTCTGCCACTCATCGAGGGTGCGCCGTGCTCACTCGACGTCACATTAGACAAAGCCGTACTGACCTTCAATATTGAAGGTTCAGTAGAGCCATACGATATCGGAAGAGAACAGCCTCAACTTTTGAAGCCGGAACTGGTAGCCATCTGATAGTTCATGAAGCGGTGCTCGGCGAGGTCGGCATATTTCGTGCCAGGCTGGCCGTAGTTGGCGTATGGATAGATGCTGATGCCGCCACGGGGCGAGAAGAGACCGACCACCTCGATGTATTTGGGCTCCATCAGGCGCACAAGGTCCTTCATAATGATGTTGACACAGTCCTCATGGAAATCACCATGGTTGCGGAAGGAGAAGAGGTAGAGCTTGAGGCTCTTCGACTCGACCATCCGACGGCCAGGGATATAAAGGATCTTGATCTCTGCAAAGTCAGGCTGGCCCGTGATGGGACAGAGACTGGTAAACTCGGGACAATTGAACTGCACCCAGTAGTCGTTGTCGGGGTGTTTGTTCTCAAAGGTCTCCAACACTTCCGGCGCATAGTCCATGCGATATCCGGTCTTCTTTCCAAGGGCCTGCAAACCTTCCTCACTCCTCATTCCTCTTTCCTCGATTTTCTCTTGCTCGTTCATAATGCTTAATTCAGATTCAGTTTAAAGATGTTATACACCATGCCATTATCATAGACATCCTCCTGGTCGTGCGCTTTGGTGAACTTCACGACGCGGATGGTGACGGGCAGGACGATGATCTCATAGACGGTCTTCAGCGTGACCTGGGTGATGACGAGCGACGGCATCTCCTCCCATGGAATGACGCCGCCGAGGGCCAGGGGGAAGAAGATGATGGAGTCGGTCAGCTCGCCACCGATGGTGCTGAGCACGGCACGGGCTGAGAAGTTCTTGCCGTTGGACGACAGCTTCATACGGCTCATGATATAGGCATTGATGAACGACCCGCAGATAAACGCCAGGAAGGAGGCACCTGCGATACGGGGTGCGAGGCCGAAGATCTGATGGAAGCCCTCATCGCCATTCCAGTAGGAGGCACCAGGGATCCAGTCGGCGATGGCTCCCATCGTCACGAAGAAGAAGTTCATGGCAAAGCCTAACCAGATGAGCATACGGGTACGGCCATAGCCCCACACCTCGCACACCACGTCGTTGATGATGTAACTGACGGGGAAGACAATGAGTCCCGCCGTCATGTTCGCAGGTCCTAAGGAGATCTGCTTGGTCTCGAGTACGTTTGCCGTAATCAGGCAGACGCAGAACAGGATGCTGTAGAACATGAACAGCACACTGATACGTTGTTCTTTCTTTTGTTGCATTTTTGTTTTGTTAAAGGGGGTGTTCGTCGACCCCTGTGTGTGGTTATATAAGGTAGAACAGCCAGCCCATATACATCAGGAAGCCGCAAACCAGGACTGCGCCCTCACGACGCGAGACATACCACTTGGTGTATGCGAAGAGCCAGAGGAAGCCGATGGAGACCAACAGCGCCATGAGATCGACAATCGTGATACCCATGATACGGAGTGGATGGATGACTGCCGTCGTTCCGAGGATGAGCAGGATGTTGAACACGTTGGAGCCGATGACGTTGCCGATGGCGATGGCGGAGCGGCCCTTGTAGGCGGCAACCACGCTAGTGGCCAGTTCGGGCAGCGACGTACCTCCTGCGACGACGGTCAAACCGATGACGCTCTGGCGCACGCCGAAGCGATGGGCGACGTAGGTGGCGGCATCGACAAAGAGATTACTGCCATATATCAGGCAGCCCAGACCTACGGCTATCCAGAAGAGGTTCCGGCCGAGACGGGAGTAGTCTTTCGGCAGTTCGGCGTTGTCCTCAAGTTCTTCTTCCGTCGGCATCAGGCCGTCTTTCTTGGCTGCGTAGAAAGTATAGATCATAAAGCCGAGGAAGCCGAGGAGCAGGATAACTCCGTCGGATCGGGTGATCTCGTTGCCCCAGAGGTGGGGAGAGTCCATATCGTCGAAACAGAGGACGAAGAGCAGCAACGAGGCGACCACGGCGAAGGGGATATCCTTGCGGACGGTGGACTTCTGCACTACCATCGGCGCCACTAAAGCGGAACAGCCCACGATGAGCGTCGTGTTAAAAATATTCGAACCTATGACGTTACCCACGGCGAGGTCAGCAGTACCCTTCAAGGCTGACACCAGACTGACGAACAGTTCAGGTGCCGAAGTGCCTGCCGCCACGATGGTCAAGCCGATGACGATCTCTGGCACGTGCATACCACGAGCCAGCGAGGAGGCACCCTCCGTCAGACGGTCTGCACCCCACAAGACGAGCGCTACGCCAATAATAATAAACAGAATATTCAGCCAAGTCATAAGATATGCGAATTATGATTGATTACTCTTCTTCATCGTCAAAGTCATCACCAAAGAAACTGTCGAAATCGCCTTCTAATGAAGGGCCGACGAAAGCATCCATAGCGCGACGATCCTTCTTTGTAGGACGTCCGGTGCCTCGGGCACGGTTCACGAAGCCACTGATGCGGTTCATCTCCAAGAGTTCATACTGGTCGGGCGTCGTCACGTTCTCGTAGATTTCCGGAACCAGCTTCGCCCCTACCCTCTGCTCGATGGTCTTCAGGATCTTGAACGAATAGGTCACAGGCGGCTTACGGACGCTGACTGTCTCACCGGCCTTGACGGTATGCGAGGGTTTCACATTGACGCCACCGATGGTGACACGCCCGTTCTTACAGGCGTCTGCTGCGATGGAGCGGGTCTTGAAGATCCGTGCTGCCCACAGCCATTTATCAATACGGGCTACGTCAGACATGCTTCCCCAATTTGTTAAATTGATTCATAGTGATATCGATACCGGCGAGGATGAAACTCTGGATGATCTGCACACCCAGGTCGATGGCGGGCTGGAGGGCCTTGAGTTCCTCCTCGGAATAACGGCCGAGCACCCAGTCGATCTGCATACCACGCGGAAAGTCATTGCCGATGCCCATACGCAGACGGGCATAGTCCTGACCGATGAGCTGCTGGATATGTCCGAGGCCGTTATGACCGCCGTTGGAGCCATTGGCCTTCAGGCGGAACTGTCCCAAGGGCAGCGCCACATCGTCGCTGATGACGAGCAGCCGCGACTGGTCGATGTTCTCCTTGTTCAGCCAATAGCGCACGGCATTGCCGCTGAGGTTCATGAACGTGGAGGGCTTCAGCAGGAACACTTTCCGTCCCTTGACCGTTGTCTCGGCCACAAAGCCGTAGCGCCGGTCGTCAAAATGAATATTGGATGCCTTAGCAAAAGCATCCAATACCATAAACCCTGTGTTGTGGCGGGTCAGTTCGTATTCGTCACCGACATTACCCAAGCCAACAATCAAGTATTTGTCCATGAACTACTGTAAACA
>JAEEPF010000153.1 GCA_016284635.1 Prevotella sp. | reverse complement strand
CGACCTCTATGCATCGATGATGCCGGCTCGTGAGGTGGGTGGCGACCTCTATGGCTATGTGTTGCTCGACGATATGCTCTACTTTGCCATCGGCGATGTCAGTGGCAAAGGAGTGCCTGCCTCATTATTCATGGCCCAGGCCACACGGTTGTTCCGTACCTTTGCCACCCAGGGTAAACAGCCGGCGGATATTTGCACACGCATCAACCGCGCCCTCTCGGAAGACAATGAACAGGGCATGTTCATCACGATGTTTATCGGCCTCGTTGACTTGAAATCAGGTCATCTCTGGTTCTGCAATGCCGGCCATAACCCGCCGGTTATCGGCGGTGGCGAACATCATGGCGACTTCCTTGACATGAAAGCCAATGCGCCTATCGGCCTCTGGTATGAACTGAACTATGAGGGAGAGGAGATAGATAGCATCAAGGGGCGCCCGCTGTTTATCTATACCGATGGTCTTAACGAGGCCGAGAACCCTGCCCAGCAGCAGTTTGGCGACGACCGTCTGCTTGACATCTTCAGACATACTCACTTCGAAAGTGCCAGGCAAGTGGTCGAAACGCTCGCCGTCGAGGTTAAGAATCATCGTGATGGTGCAGAGCCCAACGATGACCTGACCATGATGTGCTTAAGTGTGGATTTTGGAAATAACAAATAAATATGAATAGCAGGCAGACCCGTGCAGATTTTTGCAAATGATATGAGTATTCTGCTCCTTTAATGTTTTTTAAAGAAGCAGGATACTCTTATTAGTCGCTTTTTCCTTATCTTTGCAGCAAAAATTGTCATCAATATCTACAAAGAAATGAGAAAAACTACTATTGTGCTGCTGCTGACCCTATGTGGATTCATCACTGCCTCTGCCCAGACAGCCACCAAGATGGAAGCCGAAAGTGCTACCTACGAGAATTGCAAACTCATCGAAGATGGGAAGTATTCAGAAGGCAAAGCCCTTGAACTCACGGAGAGCTATGCCAAGATTACTTTTTCCTATGCAGCTGCCGAAAGCGGCAAATACAACATCACCGTTGGCTACGACGGGCTCTATGGTGACAAAGTGGTCAATCTGACCGTGAATGGAAATGCTGCCACTTTCAACACCACGGAGAAAGGACCAGGTGAGGCCGTTGTCGGTCCCTACCTCATGAATCAAGGCGACAATACGATCGAGATCACGCCCAGCTGGACTTGGTTCCGCATCGACTATATCACCATCGCTAACAGCGAGAGCGGCGTACAGTTCGACATCGCCCAGACACCTGTTGACGCCAATGCCTCTGACGCTGCCAAGGCCATCTATGCGTTCCTCTACGACAACTTCGGCAAGAAGACCATCTCAGGTATCATGACTGGCGACATGGATAAAGCCAATGGCGACGTCACCCAACATCCCGACGTGCAGGCCGTCTATCAGGCATCAGGCAAGTATCCCGCTCTCGTGGGCTTCGACTTTATGAATGCCACAGGAACCCACGAAACCGAGGAATGGTACAAAGACTTCACAGACAAGAACATCGCTCTCGCCAAAGACCTCTACCGCCGAGGCGGTCTGCCCGCCTTCACCTGGCACTGGCGCGACCCCAGCCGCAAGACTGGCGATTTCTATGTGAAGATCGACGGCAAGCCTGCCTGCACCACGAAGATCTCAGACGCGATGAATGCCGACGGCTCGTGGAACACCTCGTCAGAGCTCTATCAGAATATGGTCAAGGACATCCATACTGTGGCCGACTACTTCCTTGATCTGCAGAATGAAGGTATGGCCTGCATCTTCCGTCCGCTCCATGAGGCCAGTGGGGGTTGGTTCTGGTGGGGAACAGACGACGGTGCAAGCTACGCCAAGCTCTATCAGCTGATCGTCGATGAGATGGTCAACGTGAAGGGTGTTCACAACGTCATCTGGGTCTGGAACCCCTGTGACGCCGGCGACGCCGATTGGAATCCTGGCGAGGACTGCTACGATGTCGTCTCCATAGACATCTATAACGATGCTTACGACTACTCCAGCAACTATACCGCCTTCGACCAACTCAAGACCCTCACCACCGGCAAGAAAATCATCGCCCTCTCTGAGAACGGTCCCATCCCCGATATCGACAAGGAGTTTGAGGAAGATGCCGTCTGGTCGTGGTGGATGCCCTGGTATCAGACGTGGAACGGCGGCTTCGTCGACAAGACCAGCAAAGAAGAGTGGACCAAGTGTATGAACGACAGCCGCGTCATCACTCTCGAGGACCTCTCCGCAGGCTGGCCCACCGCCATAGAAAGTTCAAAGTTCAAAGTTCAAAGTTCAAAGTTAGAAGTCAATGGTGCCATCTACGACCTCCAAGGCCATTGCCTTATGGCGATTCCCGCCAAGGGCCTCTACATCCAGAACGGCAAGAAACAATTGGTGAAATAGAGCAGTCATACTGCCATGAAAAAGCGCGACTCGTGTTGAGCCGCGCTTTTTTCATTTGACTTGTTTATTTGACGATCCATTCGAACAATCCCGCTGAGTTGTCGTTGGGTAATACGACCTCTAATCGCAGGGCCTTCGTCTTCACAGGGTCGAAATTGACGGTACAGGCAGAGCCTTTGTCCGTGGGATAGCCGTCGGCACCACTGACGGGCTGCCACTGGCCCTGGGCATCCTGATAGAGGATGCGCCACGACTGCGGCACACGGCATCCGCCCCAAGGACCATCGTCGTACCAATAGACGGTGGCACTCTGAACGGTAGAGGCTTCAGGGAACTCATAGCCAAGCCACTCTGTGGAACCGTTCTTCGGCCACCAGTGGGTGTAAGGCACGCTGCGGTCGTTCTCATCCTTCGGCACCAGACGGTCGTTGATGGCAGAGAGGGCCGGCATCTTCTCCGTTGAGCTGCTTACCTTGCTCTCTGAGGCGAGGGTGGCGGGCTGCGAGGGATTGGTGGCATTCAGGTCCTGCGGCAGCCAGACACGCATCTTGCCACTGCCACGATGGCACCAGGCGTAATAGGGAATCAGCGTGAGTGTCTGGTCTGAGGTCTCAAGCTTGCCCTGCTTGTTGAAGTTCAGCGTCTGGGCATCAGTGATGAGGGTCTGTATCGGAGTGCCCGCAATCTCACCCTTGCCAAGGCGGAACTGCGGATTCTGATTGATGAGGGCGCCCATAATGTCGAAGTTGTTATCCGGATGCTCTGCACAATAGACCAGCGGTCCGCGTTCGACGCTGATCATACCGCGATCGGCCGCCACCTTATTATTTGCACGGACGGTGCGGGGCTCCATATCGAAACAGATGATCAGTTCGTCGCCCTTCTTCCAGCGACGCTCGATATTCACGTAGCCGTCGGGAGAGATGAGCAGGGGCACGGTGATGCCATTAATAATGAAACTGTAGCCGAGGCGCTTGCCGTCAGTGTACTGATAGAGGTCGCTGGGCACCACCTTGTTACGCAGCCAGCCCGGGATGCGTACCTTCAGGTTGAAGTCGCCAGCGGTGTTCTTGTCGATGACGACCTTCGTCTCGCCATCCCAAGGGTAGTCGGTGGTCTGCGTGAGAGCGACCTTCTTGCCTGCCACATCAAGAGTGGCGCTGTTGGAGAGGAAGAGGTTCAGATAGACATCATGACCCTTCACGGCATAGATATAGCCTGGCAGCGAGGGGATGAAACGGCAGATATTGCTTGGACAGCAGGCGCAGCCGAACCATGCCTGACGCTGGTGCTGTCCCATCGACTCAAGGGGATTGGGATAGAAGAAGCCGTTGCCTTCGAGTGAGACGCCGGAGATCAGTCCGTTGTAGAGCGTGCGCTCCAGCACATCGTAGTATTTCGAGTCGCCGTGGAGCAGGAACAGGCGGTAGTTCACGTAGACATTGCCGATGGCGGCACAGGTCTCGCAGTAGGCACTCATATTGGGCAGTTCGTAGTTCTTGCCGAAGGCCTCGCCGTTGGAGGTGGCGCCGATACCACCGGTTATGTAGAGTTTCTTCGTGACGATATTGTCCCAGATGGCATCGATGGCCTTCACGTAGTCCTGGTCGCCAGTAAGGGCTGCGACATCAGCCATACCGGCATACATATAGGCAGCGCGGACGGCGTGACCTACGGCCTCATCCTGTTCGATGACAGGCTTGTGGGCCTGGGAATAGTCGTGGACGATGGTGGTCTTGCCGCGATAGTCGAGGAAGAACTTGGCCTCGTCGAGGTATTTCTTGTCGCCTGTAACGAGGTAGAGCTTGGCGAGTGCCATCTCTGCGATCTGATGACCAGGGACGACGCAGGCCTGTCCGGGGTTAGGACCTACCTCCTTGCATACCACGTCGGCATAGCGGATGGCGATGTCGAGGAACTTACGGCTGCCAGTAGCCTGATAGTGAGCGATGGCTCCCTCTACCATGTGACCGAGGTTGTAGAGTTCGTGGCTCAGGTCTTCCTCCTTGCTCCAGCGGGTATCGCCTGCCCACTCATGGGGTTCCTTGGGATTCTGGGTGCGCGAGGTGTAGAGATAGCCGTCAGGTTCCTGTGCGGAGGCGATGACATCGAGCACGCTGTCAATGTAAGCCACCAGCTTCTTGTCAGGATAGGTCTGCAAGATGTAGCTGGCACCCTCGATGGTCTTATAGGGGTCTGTGTCGTCGAAGGCCAGTCCGCCTACCTTGAACACCTTTGAGGGATCCTTCAGATGCTGGGCGGCATTGGAGAAGTTGGTGTAACGGCCCGTTTCCTCGCACTTCGAGAAGGCGAGGGGGATGGTCACCTTACGGCTGGCTTCGAGGCGTTGGCCCCAGAACGTGCCAGGCGTCACTTTCACACTTGTGAACGGCACAGGGTTAATGGGATAACCGTGAGCGCTCGTCTGTTTCTTGGCTGCTGAAGCGGTCAGGCTCATCCCTGCCACCAGCACAATCATCATTAGTTTTTTCATATTTCTTACCTATTTACCTTTTTACTTTTTTACCTTTTTACCTTTACCACAAATCCGCCTCCGCTGGCCATCTTGAGGCTTAACGTGTCGCTGGCGGTCAACGTCTTATGTTCTATATGATAGTCCTCGGCATGATGGTTGGCATTGATGCCATCCGTCACGATGGTTGCCTGATAACTGACGCCTGGGGAAAGACAGTCGAGAGAGAGATCGACTGTCCTTTCGTCCCAGTTTGTCTGACCGCCGATGTACCAGTCATCGCCATGACGGCGGGCAGTCACAATGTAACAACCAATTTTTCCAAGTAGAATCTTCGTCTCGTCGAATGTATCCGGGATGCTGGTGATGAGGTCTGTGCAGGCCTGCTCACGTTCGTAGTTCGTAGGTGCATCGCAGAGCATCGTAAAGGGGGAGTCGTGGATGACGTAGCAGGCCAGCTGATGACAGCGGGTACCCATCGATACGGGATTCTGGTAGCACTCCACCCAGTTGTCCTTGGTGCCGTTGCGCAGGGCACCAGGGGTGAAGTCCACGTTGCCCGCCATCATGCGGATGAAGGGGAAGGTGACGTCGTAGCGAGGCATATCCGTATCCTTCTTCGCCCAGCGGGCTTCCTCCATACCGAACACGCCTTCGTAGTTGAGGATATTCGGATAGGTGCGGTTCATGCCTGTGGGAGTGAAGTAGCCGTGATAGTCCACGAAGAGCTTATACTGCGCACAGGTCTTAGCGAGCCGCTCCGCCATCTCCACAGCCGTCTGGTCGTTGCGGTCCAGGAAGTCTATCTTCCATCCCGCGATGCCCATCTTGGTGTATTTCTCACAGGCCTCAACGAGGTGTTCATCGAGCACGTTGAAGACCGTCCAGAGCACGATGCTCACACCTTTTGCCTTGCCGTAGTCAATCAGTCCCTGCAGGTCGATGTCTGCGATGGGGTTCATGATGTCTGCCTTGCTGGAGTCATACCATCCCTCATCGAGCACGACGTATGGGATATGGTTCTTAGCCGCAAAGTCAATATAATATTGGTACGTGCGAGTGTTGATGCCTGCCTTGAAGTCAACACCCTTCAGGTTCCAGTCGTTCCACCAGTCCCAGGCCACCTTGCCAGGACGGATCCAAGCCGTGTCTCCAATCTGATTAGGTGTGGCCAGCGCATACACGAGGTTGTTCACAGGCATCTCCGTATCCTTCTCCGTAATAGCCATCACGCGCCAAGGATAGGTCCTCGCTCCTGTGCTCTTGGCGATATAGTCCTCAGTCTCCTCGACATAGCTCATCCCACGCCACTTGTAATATCCCATCTTCTTCGGATACTTCGCAAAGGCGGCCGAAATCTCACAATAGGGACTGTCCCCTTTGTGCGATTTGAGGAACATGCCGGGATAGGCGCGGAGGTCGGATTCCAGGATGGTCACCTTCACGTCGCCACTCTCGATGGTGGCAGGCAGGAAGGCGTATTTGTCCTTGGCCTCAGAGAGGCGCGTCTCGTGGTAATAGTTCTGGAAGGCCATCGCGAAGGGCTTCTCGTCGTTGGTGGAATATGCGAGCCAGGCTCGGCTGTCCTTGGGGAAGCAGAAATCAGCCGTCTCGTCGCTCACCACCGTCTCGCCTTTGCGCGTCGTATAGAAGCGGTAGGCCACACCTTCGTCGTAGGCCCTCACCTGAAGACCAATGCCGTTGCTGAACCTCAGATCCATCTGACGGTATGAAATTTGTAAGTTCTTTTGCCTATAAAACGGAGCATCGATTTCCTCGGCAAAAAGTTTGCTGCCTTTAAACTGGGAGTTTAGTGCCTGTAAACTCGGACTTTCAAGGCTGTAAACTCCGACTTTACTGCCTGTAAACTCAGAGGCCCTGAAATCGGCCTTTACAGACACAATCTCCTTATCGTTATGCTTGACAAGAATTTTCAAGTCCTTACCAATCGTCACCACATTCTTCCCATTGGGCGAGGCGATGGTATAGTCCTTGGCAGAGGCTGAGAAGCCGCTGATTATTAATAAGGAGGCCAGAGTCAATTGCCGGAAATGCTTCATACTCACGATTGCTTTTTAATTCTGGTGCAAAGATAGCCATTTTCTGCCAAACGGGATGAAAATATCGTCCAAACTCGATGGCAAAATCGTCTAAACCTGCTGTTTCAGAGGCGTTTTGGACGATATTTGCATCATCTTGGACGATTGTGGCATACGGTTTCGCCAGTTTTTTGTTATTTTGCAGTCGAAATCAAAATCGCTACAACTAACAATAACAGAAATAAAATGAACAAGCAACTGATGTCTATCATTGGCGCTGCCACCTTAACCCTGACTGTCGCAGCCCAACAGATCCAGGAGGTGCCGTTCACGCAGGTACATCTGAACGACGGTTTCTGGACTCCCCGCATCGAGGTGAATCGCACGGTGAGCATCCCTTCGGCCTTCCACGAGTGTGAGGTGAACGGACGTTTCGACAACTTTGCGCTGGCCGCAGGACTCATCCAAGGCGAGCACAAGGGCGACTTCTCGTTCGACGATACCGATCCCTACAAGGTCATCGAGGGTGCCAGCTACTCGCTCGCCGTACACTACGACAAGCAGCTCGACCACTACCTCGACTCCGTCATCAACCTCATCGCCCAGGCCCAGGAGCCGGATGGTTACCTGACCACCTGCGTAACTAATAAATGTACGCGCCTGAG
>JAEEPF010000021.1 GCA_016284635.1 Prevotella sp. | reverse complement strand
TCAACTCCCTGCCTACGGGTGTTGCCCGTCAGCTTGCTCTCGACCGCGATCCTCACGGCAATGTGCAGGTGTCACTCATCGAGACAGAGAAGCTGCTTTCGACGATGGTTGCCCAGAAACTGGAGAGAATGAAGAAGGAAGGCAAGTTCGTGGGTAAGTTCGCCACGCTGCACCACTTCTTCGGTTATGAGGGACGCTGTGCTGCGCCTTCAAACTTTGATGCCGACTATTGCTACGCCCTTGGTACCTCTGCTGCCCAGCTGATTGCCAACGGCAAGACTGGTTACATGGCCATCGTGAAGAATACTACAGCTCCAGCAGACCAGTGGATTGCCGGTGGTGTGCCCATCACGATGATGATGAACATGGAGCGTCGTGCCGGTGAGATGAAGCCTGTGATCCGCAAGGCTCTCGTCGAACTCGACGGTGCACCCTTCAAGGAGTTTGCTGCTCATCGTGACGAATGGGCCCGCAAGACCGCTTACATCTATCCTGGTCCTATCCAGTACTGGGGACCGACGGAGGTCTGCGACCAGCCTACGAAGACACTGGCTCTCGAGCAAAGTAAATAAATTATTTGGCGCGGATTACACGGATTAACACGGCTTAATATAAAGCAGTGTCTCTGAAAGAGCCGTGTAATCCGTGCCTCATTATATGTTATGTCGAAGAAACGTGTAATCCGACGAAAAGGTGTCGGAACCACTAAGACCTATCACGGCCCAGGGCATCGGAAACGCCCTGGTGTCGTGATTCGTCTTCTTCAGAAGGTTCCTTCCTGGGGATGGTGGATCGGTGGTGGCGCCATCGTTTTGGGTTACATCTGGTTCTTCTATTATTTCTTCGTTGGACCCTTCGGCTTCCGTTGGCGCGCCCTCTATGGCACCGTCAATTATCCCGAAGGCTACGAGATCCACGGCATCGACATCTCCCATCATCAGGGACGTATCGACTGGGGAGAACTGAAAGACAACGGCTCCATCAACAAGTGTCCCATCCGTTTCGTGATGATCAAGGCGACGGAAGGAGGTACGCTCATTGATGAGAACTTCCGCGATAATTTCTATCAGGCCAGGGAGAACGGTTTCACCCGTGGTGTCTATCATTTCTATAGTGTCCATAGCCCTGCCGAACAACAGGCCTGGCACTTTATCAACACCGTCAAACTGGAGAACGGTGACCTGCCTCCCGTGCTTGACGTGGAGCATAAACCGCAGGAACAGACCGATGAGGAGTTCAAGACTTCCGTGCTGCAATGGCTGGATATGGTGGAGAAGCACTATGGCGTGAAGCCCATACTTTATACCTATTTCAAGTTCAAGACACGTTATCTCAACGATACTATCTTTGACCAGTATCCCTATTGGATTGCCCACTATTATGTCGACTCCCTCCAATACAAGGGTAAGTGGAAGTTCTGGCAGCATACGGATGCGGGCCGTCTGCCGGGCATCAAGGGCAATGTGGACTTCAACATCTACAATGGTTCCTATTACGATCTCCGCCAGATGACCATCGGATCGCAGGAGACTATCGGCGAAAAGGCATACAACGAATGAGATTCTTCATTACCCTGAGTTACGACGGCACGCGCTATCACGGTTGGCAGGTACAGCCCAACGGAACTTCCGTACAGGAGAAACTGCAATGGGCACTGTCTACCATCCTCCGTCAGGATATCCAGGTGACGGGTGCCGGAAGGACGGATGCTGGGGTGCATGCCCGGATGATGGTGGCACATTTCGATGTAGAGACGATGGACTTCGAACTGCAGGACCTGACGTATAAGCTGAACCGCCTGTTACCTCAGGACATCGCCATTCAGAAGATGGAACCCGTTGACGACGAGATGCACGCCCGTTTCTCTGCCACCTCGCGCACGTACCATTATTATATAAATACCGTGAAGGATCCGTTCCTTAGGGCTTACTCCTGCGAACTGCACTATCCCCTCGACTTCCAGTTGATGAACAAGGCCGCTGCCATCCTGATGACCTACGAGGACTTCGGCGCGTTCTGCAAGGCGCATGCTGACGTGAAGACCACCCTCTGCCATATCACTTCCGCCCAGTGGCATCAGACATCCCCATCTACTTGGTATTTCGAGATCACCGCCAACCGTTTCCTTAGGAATATGGTCCGTGCCGTTGTGGGTACGCTTATCGATGTAGGCCGTGGACGTCTCTCGCTCGACGACTTCCGTAAGGTCATCGAAGGCAAGCGTCGTACAGAGGCCGGTGAGTCCATGCCCGCCAATGCTTTATTTCTGGAGGATGTGAAATATGAGTGATCTCCTGTCGCAGCTAAATTCGTGAAATTCGTTTAATTCGTTGTTTTGAAAATTCATGTGGTTAATTCTCGCATTCTTGTCGGCAGCGATGTTAGGCTGCTACGATTCCTTTAAGAAACAGGCACTCAAGGCGAATGCCGTCATTCCCGTCCTGTTTCTAAATACACTCTTCTCATCCCTGATCTTCCTGCCTTTCATCGTACTCAGTGCGACGACGGATACTTTACAAGGCACCATCTTCCAGACGGCCTCTGGTGGTTGGGAGATGCACAAATACATCGTTCTCAAAGCCCTCATCGTCCTGTCGAGCTGGATCCTCGGCTATTTCGGCATGAAGCATCTGCCCCTGACCATTGTCGGACCTATCAACGCCACCCGTCCTGTGATGGTGCTCGTGGGAGCATTGCTGTTCTTTGGCGAACGCCTGAACGTATGGCAGTGGATTGGTGTGCTGTTGGCAGTGGCCTCTTTCTTGATGCTCAGCCGTAGTGGCAAGAAAGAGGGTATCGACTTCAAGCACGACCACTGGATCTATATGATTGTGGGTGCTGCCATGCTTGGCGCCATCAGTGGTCTCTACGACAAATACCTCATGGCACCTGTAGAGAGTGGTGGCGTAGGACTCGATCGTATGATGGTGCAGTCGTGGTATAATATCTACCAGTGTGGGATGATGGCCTTGATGTTGTGGTTGCTCTGGTGGCCGAAACATCAGGAGACGACGCCGTTCCATTGGTCTTGGTCAATCCTTGGCGTGAGTATCTTCCTCTCCACCGCCGACTTCATGTATTTCTATTCCCTCTCGTTGCCTGATGCGATGATCTCCATTGTGTCGATGATCCGTCGTGGCAGTGTCATCGTGAGTTTCCTCTTCGGTGCCCTGTTCTTCCGAGAGAAGAACCTCAAAGCCAAAGCCTTCGACCTCGCCTTGGTACTTTTAGGAATGCTCTTCCTTTATATCGGTAGTAAATAGTTTTTGGCACGGATTACACAGCCTTATATAATAAGGACACGGCTTTCTCTATCGCAGAAAAAGCCGTGTCTTTGATAAAAGCCGTGTAATCCGTGCCTAAAAATTATTTGATTAAGTCCACGCTGCGCTTCAGGAACTTGTCGAGGGCCTCGCCCTTCAGCATACCATTCTGAAGCAGTGCCAGGTCGATGAGCTGGTGGACGATCGAGTTGTCCTTCGCATAGTCGGCGATGACAGCCTGCTTCTTGTCCTTCTGCTCCTGCACGGCCTTTTCTGCCTCGGCCTTCTGGTCCTTATCCTCCTGTGTCAGCTCGTCATACTTCTTCTTGTCCTGAGCCTGACGGATGGCAGCCAGACGGGCCTCCTGACCCTTGAGTTCCGAGACGATGGGCTTCAGAGCCTCGGCGGTAGCAGCCTCAGAGTCCTCAAGCACCTTCTTCACCAACGGGTGGTCTGAGTTCAGCACGATGTTATACGAGTCTGGCATCTGTCCGTAGAATCCCATACCAGCCTGGAACTTGCTCATATCCTTCATACGACGCATATACTCGTTCTGCGTGATGATCACCGGACGAGCCTCCTCACCGAGGGCATCCACCTGCACCATAAACTCTGCCTTGTCAATCTTTGGCATCTGTGTACGGAAGACAGCTGACAGATTGTCAGACTGCTCCTCGCTCAACTGACTCTTCTTGGCATCCTCCTTCACAATCAGACGGTCGATGATGTCGGAGTCCACACGTGTGAAGTGGCTCTTTTCAAACTTCTGCTCCAGCGTCTGGATGGTGGGCACGTCGAGCTGACCGTCAAGCAGCAACACACTGTAGCCCTTGTCCTGGGCAGCCTTGATATATGAGTACTGCTCCTCCTTGTCTGTGGCATAGAGATATACCAGCTGGTCGTTCTTGTCCTTCTGGTTTGCCTCGATGAGTGTCTTGTATTCGTCGAAGGTAAAGTACTTGCCCTCCGTATCCTTCATCAGGGCAAACTCCTTCGCACGGTCGTAGAAATTCTCCTCAGAGAGGATACCGTAGTTAATGAACAGCTTCAGGTCGTCCCATTTCTCCTCATACTCCTTGCGGTTCTCAGCGAAGATAGCCTTCAGGCGGTCTGCCACCTTCTTCGTGATGTACGTGGAGATCTTCTTCACCTCGCGGTCGCTCTGCAGATAGCTGCGGGATACGTTCAGGGGGATATCCGGAGAGTCGATGACACCGTGCAGCAGTGTCAGGAACTCCGGCACGATGCCCTCCACCTGATCTGTCACGAACACCTGGTTGCAGTACAGTTGGATCTTGTTACGCTGCAGTTCGATATTCGACTTGATCTTCGGGAAGTAGAGGATACCCGTCAGGTTGAAGGGATAGTCCACGTTCAGGTGAATCCAGAACAGCGGCTCGTCGCTCATGGGGTAGAGGGTACGATAGAACGACTTGTAGTCCTCGTCCTTCAGCGTGCTGGGCGTCTTTGTCCACAGCGGCTCCACATTATTAATAATATTATCTTCCTCGGTGTCCACCTGCTTGCCGTCCTTCCATTCCGTCTTCTTGCCGAAGGCCACGGGCACGGCCATGAACTTACAGTACTTCTGAAGCAGGCCCTCGAGCTTATACTTGTCGAGGAACTCCTTGCAGTCGTCGTCGATATAGAGGATGATGTCCGAACCGCGCTCTGCACGGTCAGCATCGTCGATCTCGTAGGCGGGTGAGCCGTCACAGCTCCATTTTACGGCCTTGGCACCTTCCTGCCACGACTTCGTGATGATCTCCACCTTCTTCGATACCATGAACGAAGAGTAGAATCCCAGTCCGAAGTGGCCAATGATGTTGTTGGCATTGTCCTTGTACTTCTCGAGGAAGTCCGAGACACCCGAGAAGGCGATCTGGTTGATATACTTGTCGATCTCCTCCTCCGTCATGCCGATACCGTGGTCGCTGATGGTGATGGTACCCTTGTCTTTGTCGAAGCTGATGCGGACGGTCAGGTCACCTAGTTCACCTTTGAAGTCGCCCTTCTCCTGGAGCGTCTTCATCTTCTGTGTGGCGTCGACGGCGTTTGACACCATCTCACGGAGGAAAATCTCATGGTCTGAATAGAGAAACTTTTTGATGACGGGGAAGATGTTCTCGGTTGTAACCCCAATATTACCTTTTTGCATAAATCAAATATTTAATAATTTTACCATTGGCATTGCAAAAACCGTGCCAAACATTTTGCAGGGCGATGCCCTGCTTCCTCCATCATCCCCCGCTCGGCTTTGCCGCTTGCTACCGAAGGGACGCAAAAACCCCGTTCGTCCTTGTCCCAAGGACATTTTCACAACCATCCAACCTTCCTTGTCCTAGAGCCCACTGAAAAAGTAGTTCCTTTTCGGGCTAGGTTACACAAATTAACACTATTGTAAGGTTGCCAATTGATAAAAATGGCAACTATTTTGAAAATTGTTTAAAGTTTTTACTTTATTGACTGATTTTGGGTAAGAAGATGGTCATTTAAGGCCTCTCAGGTCTATCTGCCACAGAGGGCGGTGTAGGGACAGGAGCGGCAGCGGTTACGGTCGTCGGTGGGGGTGAAGCGGAGGTCGGGAGAAAAGATGGCATCGGTGGTCTCTTTGAGGAGGGCGATGAAGCGGTCGCTGTGGACGGCGATGTCGGTGACGGGTTCCCGGCCGATGACAAGTGTGGGGTCGTAGCCCTCGGCAGCGGCATGCTGGATGAAAAGAAGCGATGGTGATACAGGCTCTCCCCGATGCTGGCGGACAATGTGGCTATAGAGGAAGGCCTGGAGGTAGTAGTCGCTGTGGTTGGAAATCTGGGCGGGGTCGAAGATGGCATCGATGTCGGGCATGGGGCGGAGATGACGGGCGCCGGTCTTGTAGTCGATCACGCGGATGCGCTCCTGACCTGTGGCGGGGTCGGTGACGCTGTCGAGACGGTCGATGATGCCACCGACCTTTGTATCTCCCCAAGGCATAGATACATGTTTTTCGAGACCGAGGATGGTGAAAGGCGCTAAGCGTCTGTCGGTCTCAATAAGCAGATGTACATATTTGATAATCACTTCGCGGTTGATGAGTTGGAGGCCGTCGAGGGAGAGTGAAGAATCGGTTGCGCCGTTATTCTTGAAGAGTTCGCTGCGGATGGCGGCATCTACGGCACGCTCGATGGCTACTTCGTCTTTGAGGAGGTCGTCGAGCATCATGGTGGTGACGCGACGGCGGTTGAATGGCTCGTAGAGCGTCTGGGCTGCCTTGTGGAAGATGTTGCCGAAGAGGCGGTTGTCGATGAGTTCGTCATCGATATCGTCTGGCTCCTGAAGGTTGCTGACATAACGGTAGAAGAAACGCAGTTGGCAGCGCAGGTAAGTGCTGACAGCCGTTGGACTGATGCCACCGCGGTCATTGGAGAAACGCTGGCGGAGGATGTCGAGTATGGCAGCGGTCTTGTCGATGGGCTGCGGCTGATGGAGGAGGGGGGATTGACCGGCGCGCAAACTACGAAAAGAGATTTCGGAGGTGCGGGGGTGCGGGGGTGCGGAGGTGCGAGAAATGTTAGAGGAATCGACCATCAACTGGAGCATGAAACGGGACATCTCGCCCTTCTGGGCATCGACGGTGGCGTTGTTGTAGACGATGGTGACATCGTGGGCGCGCTGGAGCAGACGGTGGAAGTAGTGCTCGTAGATGGCCACCTTGTAGTCGACGGTGGTCAGTCCGTAGGCCTTGCGGATGGCGTAGGGGATGAACGAGGTGTCGTTGACGCCACGCGGCATATTGCCCTCGTTGCAGGAGAGTAGCAGCACGTGGTCGAAGTCGAGGTTGCGCGTTTCGAGCACACCCATCACCTGGATGCCCTCGGCAGGCTCGCCGTGGAAGGGGATCGTGGTGGACTGTACTACTTGGGCGACGAGACGCTGTAAGGTGGGAATGTCGACTGTGAGGATTCCTTCGTCTGTCAGTCCGCTCAGACGGTTGAGCAGGGTGTACATACGGAAGAGAGACTCGGAGGTAAGAGGGTCGTTCGAGGAAGGAGGAGTGAGGAATGAGGCGCTCGACCTCTGGTCGCTTGCTACTGAAGGGACGCAAGAATGAGAAATGTCTGAGGCGGAGTTTGAAGCAGAGGCGGGAGTGGTGGCGATGGTATTGCCACATGCAGAACAGGTGGCGATGTGGCGGACGAGGGAGAGGAGCCAGTGGAGGAGGGAAGGGCCGTCGGTGATATGGGTGGCGGCATAGTCCTCGGGCAGGAAGGCGGCGTAGGGATGACGGGCAACAGTGTCGAGCCAGCGGCGGCGGAAGGACTGGGTGCGGGTAGAGAAGCCGTTGACCTGGAGGTTGAGGAGTTGGGTGACGAGCGAGGCGATGGGTGTCTGCAGGAGGGGATAGCCGGTAGTGACATTCACCTTGTCGACGGTATCAGGCAGACAGTGGATGACAGCCTGCAGCAGTCCCTCGTTGCAAAGGACAACCGCAGTGCGCCGTCCGTCAGCGATACGCTCAGGGGTGAGCCACTGGCTGACGTAACGGGCCTGGATATTCTCCGTCGGGGCAGAAATGAAGGTGATCTGCTGAGGCGGCTGTTCCTCGGTGTCCTGATAGAACAGGGCCTTGCCCTCGCGCTCCAGTCGGCGGAAGAGCGTCTGTTCCACATGTTGCAGGAGATTGAAACCTACAAAGACGTAGGTGTCGTAGTCGAAGGTGATGGTCTCGTCTTCAACCACCTGACGGTAGAGGGCACCCTCGTAGGCGAGTCCCTGTGCAGCGAGTTGTTCGTTGAAGGTGTGGTAGATATCCCCGATGCGGCTCCACAGACGGAGGAACCGCTGCTTGAGTTCGCTGTTGTGTTCGTCGGAGAAATTGCTGAAGAAGCGTTGTATGAGTTTGCGCTGCTCATCGGTGAGGTACGACACGTCATCGAGTTCGTGGATGTCACGCAGGTTGGCGAAGACGCGGTCGGCAGGACCCATGTTCTTGTCGAGGTCGTCGAAGTCGGAGAGCAGCAGCTGGCCCCAGCCATAGAAGTGGTCGAGCGTCTCGTCGATGCCCGTGCATCGGGTGAAGCACTTGTGGAGTTCGCAGACGAGCAGGATGGGGTCGGCGACCTGCAGTCTGGAGTGGCTGCGGAAGAGGTCGCTGATGGTGATATAGGCGGGACTCCACAACGGACGTTCTGCCAGACGGGCAAGGTGGTCGTTGAGGAACAGTGAGGCACGTTTGTTGGGGAAGACTACGGCGACACGGGAGAGGTTAGTGCCGAAGCGGGCGAGGAGGTCAGAGGCGACGTGTTCAAGAAAGGAAACCATATTTTTTTTAAGACAACGAATTAAACGAATTATTTTACTTCCTCGATGAGGTTGGAGTAAACGTACCAGAGGTAGCCCTTTATAGAGGTGAGAGGTGAGAGGTGAGAGGTGAGAGATTTGTCTGAGGCGGTCATGTCGGAGAGGAGCTGCATGTAGCGGCGGACCTGGTCGTGGTATTCGGGTTTGGGGGAACCGAACTTGAAGTCGACGACGATCCACTGGTGGCCGTCCGTCATCACACGGTCTGGACGATGCTGACAGACTTGACCGTCTTCGATGGAGAGAATGGAACATTCGTTGAAGAGTGTCCAATTTCCTGAGAACCAGTCCGCTACACGAGGATCGTTTAAGCGTTTCTGAAGCATTCCGGTGATACGCTCTGGGGTGAGGGTCCCGTCGTAGATGATGCCCTCGGACTGGAGGCGCTGCAGGGCGTCGGGGATGTCGGCTGTGGTGCGGATGGTGGAGAAGATCTCATGGAGGATGCTACCCGTCTGGATGTAGTTCTGCTGGCGTGCAGCCTCCTCGTCTTCAGCCTCGACAAAGGCCTTGCTACGGTTGCTTTGACGGAAGGATACCTTGCTGGAGAAGGTGCGGATGGCGACAGGAAGAGGGACGTAGGGCTGGAGGAAGGGGTTGCTCGAGGAATGAGGAATGATTTCGGGGGTACGGGGGTGCGATGGTGCGGGGGTACGAGATATGTTTGAGGCTTCCTTTTCCGTTGAGGGGAGAGTGCCGTAGGTGAGGCGGATGGTGGCGGTGTCATCGTCGAGGCCTTCGAGGAGGATGTCGGCGTTGGGGTCTGATTCGCGGAGGGCGTCAGTGAGGAGGGGTAGGCTTTGTTCGATGAGCAGGGAACGGGTGCCGGAGGCCTTGCGGCGACCGATGACGAAAAGGCTGCTGCGAGCACGGGTGAAGGCGACGTAGAGCAGGTTGAGGTTGTCGACGGTGTTCTGTAAGTGCTCGTGGCGGTAGTCGGCCTCGAAGATGGTGCCCATCATCTGCTTCTGACTGTAGTCGACGGGTACGATAGGGAGGTCGTTGAAGGGGGCCTCAGTTGGCTGGCACCAGAGGATGTTGCCCGACTGTTTTTCTAACTGCCAGTCGCAGAAGGGAATGATGACGTGTTCGTATTCCAGTCCCTTCGACTTATGGATGGAGAAGATGCGCACGCCAGTGGTCTCGTCGCTCTGGATGGTCTTGCTGCAGAGTGTCTCATCCCATTCGGTGAGGAAGGCGCTGATGTCAGCGGCATTCTCATTGACGTAGTTCACGAGTTGGTCGTAGAAGGCACAGACATAGGCACTTTGGTCAGTGAGGCATTCAAGGCCGAAGATGGTGTAGAGGCGTTCTGCGAGGTCGTAGAGGGGAAGGGAACGGAGGTCGGAGAAGTGGGCGATATAGGCCTCGGGGAGGAGAGCGTCGAGGTTCGTGGAGGGAGGAGGGAGAAGGGAGGAGGGCTGGGTGTCGTCATGAAATGCCGACACACTCAGCAGGTGGATGCCGTCGCCAAGGTAGTCCTGTAGGATGTCCTGATGGTAACTCTTGGCGATGGCGGCTTTCGTCAACTGGTCGTCAGGGCGGACGAGCAGTCGCATGGCGTTGATGAGCAGACAGACGGCGTTGGAGGCATCGAGACGGAAGGCCTCGTCGGAAACTATAGTCACCTCGGGCTTCTGCTCCATAAAGTATTGGGCGATGAGGGGGATGACGGCATTGGTGCGTACGAGGATGGCTATCTGCTGCTGGGTGGCGCCAGTCTCAAGAAGTTCGCTGACGGTTTCTGTCAGGCGTTGGAACACTTGTGTCTGATAATCCTCAGCAGGCAAGAACTCGATGCGGACGTATCCTTCGTCGGGCCGCTTCTCTGGTATTTGCTGCACCACATCGGCATAGGCCCTGCCCAACTGATCGGCTTCGGCCTCATTGATCTCTTGTAACGACAGGTATTCGAGTCGGGCGGCCTGCTGGAAGAAGGTATTGTTGAAGGTGATGATGCGACGCTGTGAACGGTAGTTCGTGTCGAGGCAACGCGTCTCCACCTGTCGCGCATCAAACTGGCTCTCGATATCGTTGAGCAACCGCCAGTCACCGGCTCGCCAGCGGTAGATGCTCTGCTTGACGTCACCCACGATGAGATTCGAACTGCCTTCATGGCTCATGGCCTCGTCGAGGAGCACACGGAAGTTCTGCCACTGTACGGTGGAGGTGTCCTGAAACTCATCGATCATCACATGCTCCAACTGGGCCCCGATCTTCTCGAAGATGAACGGTGAGTCGCTGTCGCCGATGAGGGAATGGAGTAGTTGCTGGGTGTCGCTGAGCAGGAAGCGGTTCGCATCCTGGTTCAACTCGTGCACCTTCTGCTCGATGCTGCTCAACAGGCGTAACTGACTGAGGTGGCGCAGGGTGAGGTCGGCACTCTTGAAGAGTCGCCACTGGTTAGGACGTTCGTCGAGTGCCTGTCGCAGCAGACTGCCGAGGGTGCTGTCAGCAAGGGCGTGGATGAGATCACGACGCGGGTGGTTCTTCTTGTACCATTTCGAAGGATCGCCCACGCTGTCGGTGACACGCTTGCCTACAATTCCCTCGTCGAACTGTCCCTGTCGCAGCTTGAGGAAGAAACTACACAGGCCCGACTTGCCGTATGGGAAGTCATCGACGGTGAGACCTTCTGATTCGAGGATGTCGAAGAACGTGTCGGCAAACTGCTTCATCCGCTGCTCAGCACTCTGGCGGAGTTCGCGCAGACGGGTGGCATACTGGTCGAAGAAACCCGGCTCAGCCAGTTTCTCTTCAAGAGCGCGGCTGACATCCTTGTAGGCGTCGCTGAAGATATGACGGCCGAACTGCTTGATCTGTCCGATGACGTTCCAAGACTTGTCGTCGGAGATGTTCTCCATGATGTATCGTAGGATCCACTGGAGCATGGCATCGGTGGTGCTGAGGTCAGCGATGAGCTGGTCGACAGCGAGTTCCTCCACCTGATAGTCGTTGAGGCCAATGCGCAGGTTGGTGGTGAGGTCGAGCTCACGGGCCATGTTCCGCATGACACTCTGGAAGAAGGTGTCGATGGTCTCCACACGGAAGTAGTTGTAGTTATTGAGGAGGTTGGAGAGACTGATGCCCGCCCGTTCGCTGATGACCTTCGTGTCGAGGCCCGTCTTCTTCTGGACGGCCTTCACGTAGTCGTCGGAGTCGGGTAACTGTTTCCAGATGCCGTAGAGTTGGCTGAGGATACGCATCTTCATCTCCTCGGTGGCCTTGTTGGTGAAGGTGACGGCGAGAATGGTGCGGTAGTTCATCGGGTCCTCTACCAGCAGGGAGATATATTCGGTGGCGAGCGTGAAGGTCTTTCCGCTGCCGGCACTGGCTTTGTATACTATCAGGGGTGTTACCATCGCTTAAAGAGTTCAAAGTCGAATTTCATACCAAACTTCTCGAACTTGGTGTTTCGGAAACTGGCAAAGGCGCCAACGGAGATATATCGGTTGGAGAAGCCATAGCCTAATTCAAAGTAGGGTCTGGACCGTTCGAGCAGCACACCGCTGACGTAGAAGCGCTCCTTCTCGATGTATTTGCCCAGATAGGGGATCCAGGTGGACAACATGAGTGGGGACTCGTATGACACGTTGGCACGGACATAATAGTCGGACACGTTGTATTCCTGGCTGCTGAGCAACTGGAAATTTCCGCTCCAGTCATCGTTCCAGCCCTGAGGCAGGTTCTCGTCACGGAAGTTGGAGTAGTCGAGGAAGATGTCGGAGGTCTTGGAGGCGAAGAAACCGACTCCGGCACGCATGTTGAGCAGTCGCAGGCCCGGGATGGGGTATTTCCACTGGGCATCGAACTCCCAGCGGTCATAGGAAAGGTTCGATCCGTTGACACCCTTGAAACTGTGTTCCCAGTCAATGGCGAGAAGTGGCCCTTTCTTGAGCCAGGGCGACAGCTTGATACCTAACGTGGGGGCAAAGCTCCGGTATTCGTCTGGCATGTTGTAGTAGTGCATCACTTCTGGGTTGATGGCTTTGCGCTGGTGGAGTATCAGACCCGTCTCAATGTCCAGCCAGTCGAAGACCATGATGTTGTTGAATAGTCGGACGTAGTTGTCCCGGAACTCTGTCAGGTCCAGGTTTTCAAGATTAATGGTGTCCTGATGAGCCTTGCTGATGGCTTCCATCACGGCAGGGGTACTGATGCGGTTGCCGTTGGCATAGATGACCTCTGCATAGCCGTTTCGCTTCGGGTTGTAGATCATCTGTATCGGGACGTCATAATACACCTGGTGCTGCTTGAAGTTGTAACCGATGGATGGCTCGATGTTCAGGTAACGGTGCTCGGAGAAGGTGAACCTGATGCGCAGTTTCATCTTGTAACGCCAGCCACGGCTGCCGCTATAGCTGACATAGAGGGGATTGATGATGGGTGAGAGACGGAAGGTGGTGTTACCTGCCTCTGCACTGATGGGTGTGACGAGTGTCTCGCCAATGGAGTCCCAGAAAATCTTTTTCCAGATGTTCGTCTTATGGGGCAGGGTGTCGGCTGCAGCAGCCTGGGCAGCGGCCTCCTGCTGTTTGTCATATGCCTCGTAGATAGCCCTGTCGAGCCGGTTCAAGGGCACCGGACGGATCGAGTCCATCATTTCCCGGTCTGTTATATATCCGATGCTGTCGGGAAGGTCTGTGGGACAGTTGTAGAAGGCATTGAACAGCACGGATATTCTGTTGCCCAGGAATCGGAAGGTGGCGGCTGTGTTACATTTCGCCGGCATCAGTGTGCGGCCCTCTTCCTCGCTCTGAGTGATCTCCGTACGGAAGGTGATCATGTCGAACTCGCCGTTGAGGACGGTTCTCAGGATACGTCCCGTCTCTGTCTCTATGACAGCATAGCCGTTCAACAGCTGGGTGTTGTAGAGCTTCGGGCGGAAGTCGAGGCGTGTGGCACCGTTCATCAGTCGTATCTGGGTGTAGTGGTAGAAGCGGCGGTTCCATCTGTTAAAGGGCGACAGCACGTGCCCCTCGTAGAAGGAGACATCGTAGATGTTCGGAGTCATGTAGTCGATGAGTGTCGGCATGGCTCTGCGGTTCTTGCGGATGGTGCCGCTGAGCACTTGACTTTTGATGTCGAAGTTATGGACATCGTTGAACGTCAACTTGCTGTATGCCTCACGGATATACTCACGGGGGTCTTTTGCCAGCACGTAGGTCGTCGGGATGAGCCAGAGACCGAAGTTACGTTCCTCCACGTTGAAGCGGTACTTCGTGTAGATATTGTCTTCGAGCGACTGGAACTCAGAGATGTTGTCATCCCGATATTTGAAGATCTTATCGAGGATGAGCGAGTCTTCCTTCTCCTTGGCGACGATGCTGACAGACATACAGAGTAGTATGCCAGCCAGCATCGTTCTGGTGTAGGATACAAGGAACCTCTTCATAACTCCCCCTAACTTCCTCTAACTTCTTTAACTTCCTCTAACTTCCTCTAACTTCTTTAACTTCCTCTAACTTCTTTAACTTCCTCTAACTTCTTTAACTTCTCATTGAGGAATTGTCCCGTCAGGCTTTCCTTGCATTGCGCCACCACTTCTGGTGTACCTGCCACCACCAATGCTCCTCCATGGTCACCACCATCTGGACCAAGGTCGATAATATGGTCGGCACACTTGATGATCTCCATGTTATGCTCAATGATGAGGATGGAGTGACCACGTTCGATGAGGGCGTTGAAGGCCTGCAGCAGCCGTTGGATATCGTGGAAGTGTAGACCAGTCGTTGGCTCGTCGAAAATGAAGAGCGTCGGTTCCTGCTTCTCCTGTCCGATGAAGTAGGCGAGTTTCACACGCTGGTTCTCACCGCCGGAGAGGGTAGAAGAGTTCTGGCCCAGCTTGATATATCCCAGTCCCACCTCCTCGAGTGTCTTCAACCGCTTGACGATCGTCTTGCACATTTCTCCTTCTCTCTTTTCTCCTTCTCTCCTTCTCTCCTCAAAAAACTCAACGGCTTCTGATATCGTCATGTTCAGCACGTCGTCGATGTTCTTCCCGTGATAGGCCACGTCGAGGATGTCTTTCTTGAAACGATGACCGTGACAGGCTTCACACTCCAGGACGAGGTCGGCCATGAACTGCATCTCTACCGTGATGACACCGGCTCCCTTACACTCCTCACAACGACCACCCTCGGTGTTGAACGAGAAATACTGTGGCGTGAAGCCCATCTGCTGTGACAGCGGCTGGTCGGCATAGAGGTCACGGATGGCATCGTAGGCCTTGACGTATGTGGCGGGATTGGAACGGGTGGACTTACCGATGGGGTTCTGGTCAACGAACTCCACGTGTTTCACGGAATCGATGTCGCCACTGATGCCGAGATATTCGCCCGGTAAGTCACAGACCTCACCAAGATGTCGTTTCATGGCAG
Organism: Prevotella sp.; assembly: GCA_016284635.1. Taxonomy (GTDB): domain Bacteria; phylum Bacteroidota; class Bacteroidia; order Bacteroidales; family Bacteroidaceae; genus Prevotella. The sequence goes on along the minus strand of JAEEPF010000021.1, from coordinate 18,104 downwards.
GGTAGAGGATGCCCTTGATCAGACTGGACTTGCCTGAGCCCGACACACCAGTGACAACGGTCATCACATTCAACGGAATCTGTACGTCGATGCCACGCAGGTTGTTCATACGGGCTCCTTTGATGTCGATATGACGGTTCCATGGCCTACGCGTCTGAGGTACGGGGATCTTATCCTCATGAAGCAGATACTTTACAGTATGGCTCCTCGGCCATTTCTCCACCGCAGAGTATTGTCCTTTGACTTCTTTAACTTCCTTAACTTCTTTCGCTCGGCTTTGCCGCTTGGCATCGCCAAGAACTTCCAAAATATCTTTAGCTTCCCCTTCAAACACAATCTCTCCCCCTAGTCGGCCTGCATCCGGTCCGACGTCAATCAGGTAGTCTGCAGCGCGCATCAATTCCTCATCGTGTTCAACGACGATGACGGTATTGCCCAGCGACTGGAGCTCCTTCAGCACGTGGATCAGTCGTTCTGTGTCGCGGCTGTGCAGTCCGATACTCGGCTCGTCGAGGATATAGAGGGAACCGACCAGTGAACTGCCTAAAGACGTACACAGGTTGATGCGCTGGCTCTCACCGCCCGACAGGGAGTTGGAGAGACGGTTGAGGGTGAGGTACCCCAGTCCGACATCCAACAGGAACTGCAGGCGACTGGTGATCTCTACCAGCAGTCGTCTGCCGATCTCTTGGTCCTGACAGTCGAGCGACAGATGGTCGAACCACTCCTTCAGTCGTACAACGGGCATCTGTACCAGGTCGGTGATGCTTCGGCCACCGATTTTCACGTAGTTCGCCTCTGGCTTGAGACGGGTTCCGTGACAGACGGGGCAGTTGGTCTTGCCCCTGTACCGGCTCAGCATCACACGGTATTGGATTTTGTATTGGTTCTCCTTGAGCATATCGAAGAACGCGTCGATGCAAGGACGTTCCTTCTTCCGTTTGTCCGACGGCAGACCATGCCACAGCCAGTCTTTCTGTTGCTGTGTCAGGTTCATATACGGCTCGAAGATCGGGAAATCGTCCTCTGCGGCATGTCGGCAGAACCAGTCTTTCCACTCTTTCATCTTCTCTCCGTGCCAGCAGACCACACAACCGTCATAGACGGATAAGGTCGTGTTGGGGATGACCAGCTTCTCGTCGATGCCGATGACCCGTCCGAATCCCTGACACTCAGGACAGGCCCCGACAGGTGAGTTGAAGGAGAACATATTGTCGTTGGGCTCCTCGAATGTCATACCGTCAGCCTCGTACTTCATCGAGAAGTCATAGAAGATGTTCGACGGTGGGAAGAGCAGCCGACAGGAACCGTTACCTTCGTAGAAAGCTGTCTCTGCGGAGTCTACCAGACGGGCGATGTTGTCAGGAGTGTTATCTGCAGAGAGCCGGTCGATCACTAGGTATAAGTCCAAGCCCCCTAAGTTAGGGGGTTGGGGGTCTGAAGTAGCGCATGTTTCCAGATACTCATCGATCCGCATGAATTCTACCTCGTTCAGACCCCTGTCGCCCCCTCGCTCGGCTTTGCCGCTTCGCTCTGCGAAGAACTTAGGGGGCCTGTAAATCCTCGCATACCCTTCCAGCATATACGCCTTCAACTGCTGCTCCATCGTTCTCCCTTCCGGCAGGTGGATGGGAGCCATCACCACAAAGCGAGTCCCACTTGAATATTCCAGCATCTTCTGCACGATATCCTCCGTCGTGTGCTTCTTCACCTCCTCGCCGCTGATGGGACTATACGTGCGCCCTATGCGCGCGTAAAGCAATCGGAGATATTCGTATATCTCCGTTGAGGTGCCTACCGTACTGCGCGGATTACGCGAGTTCACCTTCTGCTCGATGGCGATGGCAGGCGGTATGCCTTTGATGAAGTCACACTCGGGCTTGTTCATTCGCCCGAGAAACTGTCGGGCATAACTGGACAGACTCTCTACATACCGTCGTTGGCCTTCTGCGTAGAGCGTGTCGAATGCCAACGAAGATTTGCCGGAGCCACTGACTCCGGCAATCACTATGAATTTGTTTCGGGGGATCTTGACGTCAACATTCTTCAGATTATTGACCCTCGCCCCCTTGATCTCAATAAAATCGCTCAAACTATTTAAAATTAGGCACGGATTACACAGATTAACACGGCTTTATATTTTTCCGTGACTCTCAAAGAGAGCCGTGTAATCCGTGCCAATAAATTATTTACAAGATGCTCTTGACTGCCTCGAGCATGCCAACGCTCTTGATGAGGTCGAGGAACTGCTTCACCAGTTCATTGAGGCCGGGAATCTTATTCAGGTTCTCCTGCCAGATGAACTCAGCACCAAGCACACCGTCAGCCACCTTCTGGGTGTCGCCGGTAGCCCACAGTTCCTTCAGGAGGTCCATGATCTTCTGGTCGTCGTTGGGCACGATCTCCACACCGTCCTCACGCTTACCACCCTTGTAGTAGGTGATGATGGCAGCCAGACCGAACACCAGACCCTTAGGCAGTTCACCCTTGCGCTCCAGATAGGTCTTCACACCGGGCAGGTCACGGGCCTGGAACTTCGGGAACGAGTTCAGCATGATCGAAGTCACCTGATGGTCAACGTACGGGTTGTCGAAACGCTCCAGCACGTCACCGGCAAACTTCTCCAGCTCCTCCATCGGCAGGTCGAGGGTCTGCATCAGCTCGTCGAACTGCACCTTATGGATATACTTCGAGATGACCTCGTGGTTACAGGCATCACGCACGATGTTCACACCACTCAGGAAGGCCACGGGAGAGAGTACAGTGTGCGGGCCGTTGAGCAGCGTCACCTTACGCTTGTGGTAGGGCTCCTCTGAAGGCACGAACAGCACGTGCAGACCAGCCTTGTCTGCGGGGAACTCCTTGGCTACTTCCTTCGGGGCCTCAATCACCCAGAGGTGGAAGTTCTCTGCCTGTACGACGAGGTTGTCGCGGTAGCAGATCTTCTCCTGGATCTGCTGGATCTCGTTGCGGGGGAAGCCCGGCACGATACGGTCTACGAGGGTGGCATAGACTCCACAAGCCTCGTCGAACCACTTCTTGAAGTCGGCACCGAGGTTCCACAGGTCGATATATTTGTTGATGCAGTCCTTCAAGACGTGACCATTAAGGAAGATCAGCTCGCAAGGGAAGATGATCAGTCCTTTCGTGGGATCGCCGTTGAAGGTCTGATAACGACGGTACAGCAACTGCACGAGCTTGCCGGGATATGAGCTGGCAGGCGCATCTTCAAGCTTACAGTTGGGATCGAAGGCGATACCGGCCTCGGTGGTGTTCGAGATGACGAAACGGATCTCAGGCTGGTCGGCCAGTGCCATGAAGGCAGCGTTCTGGGTGTAGGGGTTCAGTGCACGGCTGATGACGTCGATACGCTCGAGTGTGTTCACGGGCTTGCCGTTCTCACGACCCTGCAGGTTCACGTGGTACAGACAGTCCTGGGCATTGAGCCAGTCCACCATACCTCTCTCAATGGGCTGTACGACAACGACACTGCCGTTGAAGTCGGTCTTCTGGTCCATATTCCAGATAATCCAATCAACGAATGCACGGAGGAAGTTACCCTCACCGAACTGAATCACCTTTTCAGGCATCACGCTCTTAGGAGCGAATTGTTTGTTTAGTGGTTTCATTTTTTTACCTTTTTACTATTTGACTTTTTACATTTCTCAATTGTGAGTGCAAAGATAGTGATTTTTTTCGAAACAACCAAATATTAACAATTGTTGTATGTAAAAACTTGCGTAAAGGTTTGCAGGGCCTCTTCCCTAATCACCCTAATTACCCTAATCGCCCTAATCACCCTTCGGTAGTGTCAGATAATACCCCAGCCGATAGAGCGTGAACAACTTCAGGATAGGCTTGGAACCACAGAGATTTCGCCGCTCCATATTCCCGAAGATACGATGCCACAGTCGGATAAGCCCACGTACGGCAGAGATGTGAATGCCACTGTCGAAGGTCAGAATGCGTGAGTAGCCCCGCAACTCGTTTCGGAACGTGTGGAGGGTCCTCATACTCCGTTCTATCTTTGTCACATAGTCTGGGTTCGACTCAAACTTGGTCATCATCACGGGATTGTCGATATGCGTCACGGGAATCTGCTGCTGTTTCAGCATCTTCCCGAACAGCACATCCTCATAGCCACTACGTTTGAACCGCTCGTCGAAGGGACAGGCCTTAAACACCTCGCGCTCAATCATAAAATTAGTGGAGCGGAATTCGTGATATTTGTTCGCCTGTCGTTTCTCGGCAGTATGTGCGGGTTCGGCGTCCTTCTCGTAAAGATATCGCAGGTTATGGCTCAGCGTGTCATCATCGATGATGCAGATGCCACCGTTGACCACTCCTTCGTGGGGGGCGGACATATATCGTTCGAGGAAATGGTCGTCTGGGATGTTGATGTCGCAGTCGAGGAACAGCAGCCAGTGGTATTGGCTCTGTTCTCCAAGATAGTTGCGTGTGGCGGCACTGCCGGTGTTGGTCTCCTTGATGATGTATCGGCAGTGAGGCAGTTCGTTGATGGGCTGGTTCAGCGGGATTGTGTCCTTTTGTGGCGAGGCATCGTCTGCCACGAGGATCTCATAGTCGATGCCCAGTGTCTCAGCCTGTTGCTGGAGCACCGTCACCAATTCCACGCATACATTATTATAATTAGGAATCAGGATCGACAATTCCTTTTTCGCCTTTTGTGTCATTTCAACGTGCAAAATTACACTTTTTCCCTCAATAATCAAGCATATAAGACCCAAAAATAGTTAAAAATGTGTCCTCGGAAGCAAATTATCCATTATCAATTGTCCATTATCCATTATTTTTAGTACCTTTGCACCCGCTTTTACGAGTTAAGAGCATGAAATTCAGTTAAATTAAACAATTAAAAAGGTAAAAAATTAAAAATTATGGCAACAAAGATCAGATTGCAGCGCGGCGGCCGTAAGGGCTACGCTTTCTACAGAATCGTTATCGCCGACGCTCGTGCACCACGTGATGGTCGTTTTACTGAGAAGATTGGTACTTACAATCCCAACACCAATCCTGCCACAGTAGACTTGAATTTCGAGCGTGCACTGTATTGGGTTGAGGTTGGTGCCCAGCCCACAGACACCGTACGTAACATCCTCAGCCGTGAGGGCGTGTACCTGATGAAGCACCTCCGTGGTGGCGTGAAGAAGGGCGCTTTCGATGAGGCTGCTGCCCAGAAGAAGTTCGAGGCCTGGAAGGCTGACAAGCAGAACGGTCTGGCAAAGATCGCTGAGGCAGATGCTAAGGCAAAGAAGGATGCTGCTGCCAATGCCCTGAAGGCAGAGAAGGCCGTCAACGAGGCCATCGCCAAGAAGGTAGCCGACAAGAAGGCTGCTGAGGCTGCCGCTAAGGCTGAGGAAGAGGCTGCAAAGGCTGCTGAGGCCGCTGCTGCCGAGGCTCCCGCCGCTGAGGCTCCAGCTGAGGCATAAGGTACTCTTGCTAAGAGAAAATGAAATTGTGAGGAATGGGGATAACGACCTCATTCCTCCTTTTTTAACTCCCATCTCATATCTCTCACCTCTCACCACTCACCTCTTACCTCTTACTTCTTACCTCTCACCTCTTACCTCTTACCTCTAAAATATGCATATCCTTGAGATACCATCCTTCTTCACCCCTTATGGCGGGGAGTTCTGCCTCGATCAGGCCATGGCCCTGAAGGCGCAGGGCCACGAGGTGCGTATCCTCAGCAATGTGCAGTTGGGTGTCACCATCAGACTGAAAGACTTCCTCTCCCTGCCTTTTCGTCGTTATGAACATCAGCGGGATGGTATCACTGTCTGTCAGTCGTTCCAGCGTGGCATTCCTCTGACCGTCCGTTGGAATGTCCGTCGTTGGGTGCAGATCGTCTGTGATATGTTCGACGACTATACCGATAAATATGGCCGGCCTGATATCCTCCACGCCCATTGTTCGAAGTGGGGAGGCTATGCAGCGATGCTGATCAGCCGGAAGTATCAGATTCCTTATGTCATCACCGAACACCTCTCCCGACTGGTGTTTGAGAAGGAGTTTGGCCCAGCACCCAGTTGTGCCTGGCAGATTCCGCTTTTACGAGACGCCTACGAGAACGCCAATCTGGTGATTCCCGTTTCCGAGGAACTGGTCGACAATATCTCTTGCTATTTCGGCAAGGCCTATCGTTGGCAGGCGGTGTCTAACACCATCGACGTAGATTATTTCCATTACCAACCTCGTGAGTCGTTGTCTGACCGTCCGTTCCGTTTCTGTTGTCTGGCCAACTTCTGGCCGTTGAAAGGCTATGATGTGCTGTTGCCAGCCTTCCGTCAATTAAAGGAAGCTGGACTGGATGTCGAGTTACATATAGCCGGCAGAGGCACTGATTCTGCAGCTTGCAAGGCGATGCTGTCCGAGGGTGTTATCTCACACGGACTGATTTCAAGGGATGATGTAAGAAAATTGCTCTATCAGTCTGATGCACTGGTACTTGCCAGTCGTAGTGAAGTACAGCCATTGGCCTTGTTGGAGGCGATGAGCACGGGCATTCCGGTAGTCGCTACTGAGTGTGTACCGCAGAGCCTGCGCATTGAGGAAGGTTGTACGATTGTACCCGTCGATGACGTTCAGGCATTGTCTGATGCCATGCGTCAGGTGGTGTCAAGAAAAGAATTTGATGGGGTGGCTGTCTCGGAATCTGTCAGTCAGTTGGCCTCCCCCGAAGTGATTGGTCGTCGGTTGACGACACTCTTCAACGGACTGCTTGTTTCAGCCTGACAAACACGCTTCGCAGGGCAAGTCCTGCCCGCCACAGCCAGTCGTGGCGCATCACAGCAAACAAACACGTATTCTTGAAACTTCTCCTGACTTGCCACTTCTGCTCGCAGGCCAGTGTCTCCTCATAGAGTGAGGGCTGGTATGAGCGGAAAGCGTGCATGCCCAGTTCGAAGATGCGCTGGGTCATAAAGTCCTGGATATCCAGATCGTGCTTATTGGCCAGATAGCAGATAAGTTCTGTTGATCTGCTCACAAAGCGGAATGCCTTCTCGCTGTCGGTGACGTTCGACACACTGCCACTGCCCAGACTGTAATTGAGTGTCACGTACGGCAGATAGGCGATGTCACCGTTCAGGGCCATCGTAAAGGCTATCTGCATATCCTCACTCACATAGGTCTTGTTGCGGAAGAGGTCCGTATCGTCCTCATACGCCTTTCTGAAGATGTCTGCGCGGTAGAGGGCAGTGCAGAGATGGAACACGCTCATGTTCTGTTGGGTGATGATGGCCCGCAACAGGTCGTGACCAGGCGTGATGGGTGCATACTGCTGCTGTCGGCTGGAGGTGGTTCCCCTGGTCTGTTCGTTGTAATACTGCCAGTTGGTGATGACCATCGAAACCTCCGGATGGTTTTCCATCACCGTGACTTCCTTCTCCAACTTCAGCGGATCAATCCAGAAGTCATCACCCGCACAGTCAGCGATATATTTTCCACGACACGCCAGGAGACAGTCGTAATAGTTGTCCACGATGCCTTTGTTCCGTTCGTTGCAGATGAGGCGGATGGTGCTGGGATGCTGGTCGGCGTAGGCCTGGCAGATGGCTCGGGTGTTGTCGGTCGAACAGTCTTCGCCAATGACGATCTCGAAGGGCACATGGCACCGTTGTATCAGGATCGAGTTCAGTGTCCGCCCGATGGTGGCTGCCTGGTTGTAGGTCACGACAACGACCGAAATCATCTCCTTCATCATCTTTCCTTTTTCATCTTAGGTAGTGTACGGAGCAGGATCCGACGGCCCAGTCGGCTGTTGGTCATCTTGCGGAACCACACGTATTTCGTGCTGTAGTCACGGTCGGGTAGGGGGTAGAGGGCATTCTGGCGCAGGGTCTCGATGGTCTCGTCGAGTTGCTGTTCCGAACGGGTGAGCATGATCGTGTTGTAGATGTGGTCCATCGTCAGTTGAGCCACGCGCCTTTGCAGGGCCAGCCGGTCTGTCTGTGGCAGTGTGTCGGCAAGTTTCTGCAGACGACGGATCACAGTGAGGTGGTCATCCAACTGTTGCTGGATGCTTGTCTTGTCAGTCTGGTGGACGGCCGATGCCTGACGCTCACGGTAGAAGTAGGCCTTCGCCTCAGTCAGATAGACGTGCTCTGCCCGTATCAGCAACTGCGGAGTGAACTCCTCATCCTCGCCATAGCGGATGCCAGGCGTGAAGGTCAGCTGACTTCTGACGCTCTGCCGGAACAGATAGCAGCAGGCCGTCCCCCGGATGTTCTCGCTGCGCATCAGTTCTGTCCCGCTTTTGACCCTCGGGGAGTTGTATGATAGGTCGTTTGAACCTTCATCGTGGGTGAAGTCGAACATCACGACATCGGCATCCTTGTTGTAGCGGATGATGTCGAGGCAGTGCTCGTAGGGCGCCTGGATCAGGTAGTCGTCACCGTCGATGATCTGGATGTATTCCCCCTGTGCCATGGCCATCGCCGTGTTTCGCGCCACACTCACGCCGCTGTTCTTCTGCCTCAGGTAGATGATGTCGTCACCGTATTTCAGCAGACTGTTCATCGGACTGCTGTCCGAGCCGTCATCCACGATGATGATCTCCCGCTCTGTCGATCGCAGCGAGAGCCTGAGGATGCTGTCGATGGCTTCGCACAGCAGTTCCGTGGGCAGGTTATAGTCTGTCAGGATAAAACTGACCAATGGCTGTTGTTTCATATCGGGTGCAAAGGTAACAAAAAATATGGAAATCTCTGTGGATTTAACTTTATTTCCAAAAAAGTTAGGTAAACTTCTGTGTGATTGCAAAAAAAATAGTATCTTTGCCGACAAATCAACAAACGAAACTCTGTAATAGACTATGGCTACACTGTTTATATTACTCCAACTGGCTATCGTACTGGCGATGATATTTATCGGAGCCAAGGTGGGTGGCATCGGACTGGGCATCTACGGCATGGTGGGTGTCTTTATCCTGGTATTCATCTTTGGACTTAAGCCTGGATCCATTCCCATCGACGTGATGCTCATCATCGTCAGCGTCATTACGGCCTCTGCAGCGCTGCAGGCTGCCGGCGGATTGGACTATATGGTGAACAAGGCGGCATGGTTCCTGCGGAAGCATCCCAGCCGCATCACCTTCTTCGCACCCCTCGTCACCTGGCTTTTCACCCACTTGGCAGGTACTGCACATACCTGCTATGCGCTGTTGCCCATCATCTCGGAAATAGCCCGTAAGGAAAAGGTGAGACCAGAGCGCCCGATAAGCGTGGCCACTATAGCCGCCTCGCTGGGTTGTACGGGTTCGCCAGTGTCTGCAGCTACGGCAGCCATCCTTTCCAAAGAGCTGTTGGGCGATAAGGGCATTGGTATGACGGAGATACTGATGGTCACCATACCAGCCTCTATCATAGCCATATTGGTGGCTTCACTGGTTCAGAACTATGTAGGTAAGCCCATGGAGAAAGATCCTGAGTATCAGCGCCGACTGAGCGAGGGATTGCTGGATGCGGAGGAGGAAACCGCCAGCGAGATGAAGACAGAGAATCCACATGCCAAGTGGGCCGTGCTGGCATTCTTGCTGGGTGTGATACTGGTGGTGTTGTTTGGCATCATCCCGGAATTACGTCCTTCCATTGACGGTCATCCGCTGGACATGAGTACCACCATCGAGATCATCATGATGAGTATAGCCGCACTGATACTGCTGGTGGGCAAGGCTGATGTGCGTGAGGCCATGAAGGGCAACGTGTTTGCATCGGGCATGAACGCCATGGTATCCATCTTTGGTGTCGCCTGGATGGGCAGCACCTTCTTCATGGGCCATCAGGAGGTGATCATGGGCAGTGTAGAGGGTGTCTTCACCACCTATCCCCTGCTCTTTGCCATCCCGCTCTTCCTGTTCAGTATCATGCTTTTCTCACAGGCTGCCACCGTCAAGACGCTCTTCCCGGTAGGTCTGCTGATGGGTGTGCCGCCCTTGGTACTGCTGGTACTGTTCCCTGCGGTGAATGGTTATTTCTTCCTGCCCAACTATCCCACCGAGGTGGCTGCCATTGGCTTCGACCGCACAGGCACTACCCGTGTTGGCAAGTATGTGGTGAACCACTCGTTCCAGCTTTCAGGTTGGATTACAACGTTAGTCAGCATCGGTGTTGGCTATTTGATCATATCATTCTTATATTAACGTGGCGTAGAGAATAATAAGCAATATGAAAACAAACAGACATCTTATGACTGTGCTCGCAACTGTGATGCTGTCACTTGCGATGTCGGCACAGACAATTACTGGAAAGTATGACATCCCGAAGGTGCCAGAGTGGGCACGGAATGCCGTGTTCTATCAGATCTATCCGCAGACGTTCTGCGACAGCGACGGTGACGGTATCGGCGACCTGAAGGGCATTATCAGCAAGCTTGACTACGTGAAGAGCCTCGGTGTAGATGCCATCTGGTTCAACCCGTTTTTTGACTCACCTTTCAATGATGCGGGCTACGACATCCGCGACTACTACAAGATTGCGCCACGCTATGGCACCAATGAAGATGCGAAGCGGCTCTTCGAGGAGGCTCACAAACGAGGCATGCATGTCATCTTCGACTATGTCATCAGCTATACCGCCATCGACCACCCCTGGTTTGTGGCCTCGCAACGGCAGGAGAAGAACAAATATTCCAACTACTACATCTGGACTGAGACCAACTGGGTTGATCCCCCTATGGAGTTTGCTGGTCAGTTCGTGAAGGGCTACGGCCAGCGCAATGGTCAGTTCATGCGCAACTTCTACTGGTGCCAGCCAGCATTGAACTTCGGTTTCGCCAACCCAGATCCTGCCCAGAAATGGCAGTTGCCCACCAATCACCCTGATGTGATGGCCATGCGTGAAGACCTGAAGAACGTGCTGCGCTTCTGGATGGATATGGGTGCCGACGGCTTCCGTGCAGATATGGCAGGTGCTCTGGTGAAGACTCGACGCATCAGGGGCAACGAGCAGTTCTTCAACACCAACGAGAATGAGACGAAACTCTTTTGGCGCGAGATACGGCGGCTGTTAGAGAAGGAGTACCCGCAGGGATTCATGGTTGCCGAGTGGTCGTACCCATCGGATGCGCTCGATGACTGCTTCCATGTGGACTTCTTCCATTGGTTCAAGGGCTACAACGACCTCTTCCAGAAGGAGAGCTGGCGCATCTTGAACGGTGTAAGCGAAGGCCACAGCTATTTCGACGCAGAGGGTAGGGGTGACGTCCGCGAATTTCTCCGCAGCTATATGGATCAGTATCAGAAGACCGTAGGCAAGGGCTATATCAGTCTGCCGATGGGCAACCACGACAACGCCCGCTTAGGCAATAAACGCACGGACAAGGAACTGGAGATAGTCTATGCCTTCGGCTTCACCATGCCTGGCGTACCTTTCCTGTATTACGGCAACGAGATTGGCATGCGCCAGTTGCCGACGAGTTGGCCGCAGGTAGAGGGAGCCTACCAGCCCCGCAATGGTGCCCGCACGCCAATGCAGTGGAGTCAGGACAAGAATCTTGGATTCTCTACAGGCGACGCCAGCAAACTCTATCTGCCCGTCGACCCATCGCCAGATGCTCCCAACGTTGCTACGCAGCAGAAGAATCCCAGCTCGTTGCTCAACAAGACGCGCCGTCTCATCGCCCTTCATCACAGCGAGCCCGCCCTGGCCAACTATGCTGAGTTCGTACCCCTCTATCCTTCTGCCGAGGGACAAGACCCTTATCCCTTCGTCTACGCCCGTGCTGCTGGCAACGAGGTAGTGCTGGTGATGCTCAATCCACGTGCCGAAGCCTCTGACGCCACTTTCCCCGTCAACATCACCTTCAAGCGCACAAAACTCCTTGCTGGTGATCGTTTCCCCATCACTCGCAACAAGAAGACGGGCAACGTTACCATCAGCATGCCCGCCACAAGTTATGCCATTGTGAAATTGGAACGATAAAAAAGTGAAGCAGAACGGCTATGAGACCACCACATTCATGATACCTGACTACACAGGCGCTGTCCTTGGCGATATCACCTTATTCATCAATGAGTCCCCCTCGCGCGATTCCCTGACCACCGATTATAACCTATTTGTCCAACATACCGTTTGGAAGAATAAGTAGATACCTTATTTATATATATAAGGAAGCCCCCTATTGTTAAGTTCCAATAAATATCAAAAATAATTTTTCATCGGACACATTATGTCCGCCCCCTGCCGTAATTTTGCCCCCAGAAACTTAAAATTGGAGGACAAAAGTATGAAACAAGACAAAGATTTAATGTTCTTGGCCACGTGCCAGAATGAAGACCTTCGCACATTGTGTGACTTCCTTATTTATAATAAGAAAGGTGAGCTGCGAATGAGTGAACAACTATCAAACTCTGATGCTTTTCTGCGTCATTACCCAGAGCGCATGTACTTGATGACAACAGAGCTTAGCGAGGAATTGCGTAAATACGGCTCGAATACCCTCAAGACCTTGTATCGTCACGGTGAAGCTGACACTTATGAAACCATCGTGCGTCGTGTTTGTCGTAAAATGGATGTGGAAGTAAGTGAATACGATTCAGTACCAATGATGGAAAGACAACTGATGACAGAAGTCTGCGAACAGTTTACTTCCCATCTCTCTGATGATGAACTCCATCAGATAGCTGATGAGGCAGGCATCGTTCATAAGAACCTGAAGCGTCAGGCACTCGTTTACGCCTTAATGACAGCAGTGCGCCACAACGTCGTATTGTTGTCACGGATGGTATATTACGTCATAACATATATGGCAGAATTGCTATTAGGTCGATGTGCAACAATGGTAGGATTAGGCACTGTTGGACGCTACATCGGAGTGGCCACAGGACCTATAGGTTGGGCCCTCTTAGCAGGCTGGACTCTCAACGACATAGCCTCTCCTGCCTATCGTGTGATGATCCCAGCAGTCATGATGATTGCCTCTATGCGTATTCGCCAAACTGCATTGTTAACCCAAAAGATATAAGTCCAATGAAAGCTACAGATATTATGCACCCTGAGGATGCAAAGGCCATCCAAGTGATACAAAAGACAAAAAGTCTCAATCCGCTGGTACGAAAAATAATGGCGTATGGATATGAGAATAAATTTCGTGGAATCAATCTTGGAAGCTACCTAAAGGTAAATACTCACAATCTGCCCAAAGTATATCAAGCCTTCAAGGATGTTGTGAGGAAAGTCGGCATCAAAGAGCCGGATCTATATATCTATCAGGATGCCAACCTCGGAGCCTACACCTATGGCGAAACCAATACGTTTATATGTGTCAGCAGCGCTGTGGTTGAAAAACTCACAGTCGAAGAATTCCAATGCGTCATTGCACATGAATGTGGTCATCTGCTTTGCAAGCACTCATTCTATAAGAGCATACTACGCAATCTCATGGATATGAAAGACGCTTTAGGACTCATCAGTTGGATTGCTTTTGAACCCCTATACCTTGCATTGCAGTATTGGAATCGAAAGAGTGAATTGTCTGCTGACCGTTGTGCTGCAGCTGTTACAGGTGATTCTGTCTTTCAATCCATGATGCTCAAATTGTCAAGTGGTGTTGATGCCCAAATAGTCAACAGAAGCCCTCTTTTGGATCAGGCAGAAAAATACCATAAGTTTAAAAGAGCCTCGTGGTGGAATCGTATTCAGCAAAACTGCCAAGAAGCAATCTACAGTCATCCTTATGGATGTGAACGAGCCTGGGAGATAGACCGTTGGAAGAACTCCTGGCAATACAGAAGATTAAGAGAAACAATATAAGAAATGTATGAAACATCCTATTACAAGAATTCCGATAGAGCCTTATGAAGAAATTACCGAAGAATTTGTTCAAAGGAAATATTATGAATATAACCAGCTATACTTTGCTGGTGAGCTACCATCATGTAAATTCCGTTTTAATGCGATGTCTCTCTATTATGGATGCTTGGGCCAATATTATGGATATAAAGACATGCCTGAAATTTGGATTGATATTATGACAACATATGAACCAGATTGGGTAATCCGAGAGGCTATCATACATGAAATGATTCATTGTTATATAGACAAGGTTATGGACGTTAAAGAGAAGACACCACATGGTCCATTATTCTCTAAGATACGCAAATATCTCAATAAAAAGTACAATTTAGGGTTATGTAATTGTCAGGGAAGATATGACTATAACGAAGAAGTATTTGCATATGACATATACGCTGTAGAATACGAACCCGATAAAGTAAAATGAAGTAATATAGTATGACGTTAGATATTGTAACCAAAGGTATTCCATTCTTTCACATGGCTATTGTTGCATCTATGGTATTTGCTGGTGCTCCCAGAATCTTTTCTTATACAGCATTGGCATGGGGCGCATGCGCCATCATGTCAATTCCTCTCACTGAGGAAGAATTCTCTCTGGAACTCCCGGCCTTATGGCCCTACAGGCATCTGTTTGCTTTGGGAGTTTTTTATATGATTTCACAGAGTATATAACATAGAAAATCAGTCCGTGATATGAAAAAAATGAGAAATTACTTTGTCGTTTCAGAAATTTTCCCTATCTTTGCCCCTGCAATCTTAGAGAAGACGGGCGGCAATGCTCATTTTGACATATTGCACGACAGGCTGACAAGCTTTGACCTAGTTAAATCTGGAAAATTTGAAATAGGCGTCAAATCAAGTCTAGTCAAGCCAGTCTTGTACCCTGATGAAGGGCACGGACTGTCTTACTATATTTGTGACTCCGGGTTTTCCAGAACCTTACTAGGCAAGTATATAGAGAGGACGTGTCCTTCTCTTCTTGTCGCAAAAATTTGAATAGTAGAAACCATATAAATATGAAAGATTTAGATTTAGGAAATTATGCAAATGATGACATCGTCATTTCTGAATACCTATCTCAACTTGACGAGTTTGAGATTGAATTGTCTGCCCAAGAACAAACAGATTTAGATGAACTTAATAAACTACTTCAGAATCGGACGCAACAAGATAATCTATCTACAGAAATCTGGGGTACAATTAAAAAAGCTGCAGTTGATTCTATTGAGCAAATTATTGGCCTAAGCGATAGAGGAGACTGGCGTCCAGATCAAGGTGCAGTTATTACAACCCCTCTTAATTTCCGTGAAGGGATTGTTGCGTCAAAAGCAGACCAAAAGCGTTATGAAATGTGGCAAGATCGACTTAACGGTAATGCAGCTTCAGCTTCCGAGTTTCGTGAAGACCGTACTCGTTTCAAGGCTTCATATGATTCATCCAAAAAGGCTTTCAAAGATTCAAGGCGAAACCCTGATGGTTCATACAATAATGACTATAACGACACTGTTGTCTATGACTGGTGTGACCCTCGTACATACAATGAGGCAGACACAAGCGGTGACATGACACGCGATACTACCCAAACAGTCAATGTTGATCATGTTAATTCTGTTAAATCTTTGTATGAGGACATTGTATGGTGGTGCAACAGAAGATAGTTTTGACCAGACTATGCGCGATGTGGCAAATAATCCTGCCAATTTTGCAGTGTCTGACGAACATGCTAATAAGAGCATGAAGGATAAAGACACTTTGGAGGCTGCTGAAAGCAATCCCGATTTGAATATGGATCCAGAAAAAGTAAAGGCTAAGCAAGCAGAAGCAGATGCTGCTAAAAACAAGTATCTTCATAAAAATGCTATTGGTGAAAAGAGTAAAGAATTTGCGATAGGTGTAGGAAAATCCACATTAGCTTCAACAGGCAAGATGCTAGTTGGTAAGGCGATGAAGATTGCTGTGAGTGAGACTTTTGTTGAATTCCAGCAAAAGAGCGAAGAGAATTTGCTGGACCGTATAAAACGTATCATCAGCAATATTATGAAGAGGGCAAAACATGAATTGTCACATATTTGGCAAGAAATAAAGGAGTTTGCAGCAAACAATGCTATATCTGAGATTGTCAATCTCATTCTAAACTATTTTGTAAGTACGGTAAAGAACGTATTTAAACTCATACGTTGCTTGTTTGGCTCAATAGTATCAGCATTCAAGATTATCTTTGACTCTAGCCGACCTTGGGAAGAGCGTCTTTTCGAAGCCTTGAAAATAATATCAGCTGGCATAGCCATGGCAACAGGATCTATACTGAACGAGTTAATAGCAAAGGCTATTGCAACAAATATTCCTTTCCTTGCCGGCTATGCTGGTGATATATCAGCTGTTATTTCTGGTTTAATCAGTTCTATTCTTTCTGCTCTTGTTTTAATGTCGTTTGACCGATACAAAGCCACTTTAAGAATAAAGGACGAAGAACGACAGATTCTGCTTCTCAATATGCAATTGACAGGTAGCAGTGTCGCTCATGTACAGATTTCAGCCGCAAGAGCAAGTGTAATAATTGCTCAAACCACCGAATTGGTTAGGCAAGAATTAATATCAATTGTAGAACATAATCGTGAGATAGAAGCCTATACAAATAAAATCAAAGAATCTATAAATAGGCAATGGATAATTCACGATGAGATTGAAGAAATACAACAGGATATTGAGGAAACTCAAAATGCTCTTAATCAGACAAGAGATAATAGCAATAGAAATATTGAAATTAAGTTGAATAATTTACCATCAATAGACAATGACTGATAATACAAATATCTCAAAGATAAGATCTTTGGTTCATTCTGACAAACTTGAAAATGTTGATAATATTCATTCATTGCAAAAAGTATCAGAAGATATTCAAGAAGCAATGAATTCCGTGAATAATTATAGAAATCAAATAAATTCATTACAGCCTCCACTTGTAAATGGAGAGCCATGGTATAAGTTTTCTTTTGGCAAAGCTAGTGTGACAGAAGTAAACAATGTGATGGAGTCCTTCTCTAACTTTGTTCAGGAATCTTTCAAGATGGTTGCTACGACCCAGGAAAAACAAAATGAAAACGACATGAACATTTGTCGTTTGGTTGGTTTGTTAGCTATAGCAGAGGCTAACTCTTATGAAAAACTTCAAGATCTTGCTACAGATATGAAAGATCTTTCTACAGAAGACGAAGAATCAGCAAGGCAGTTGAAAGAGTTGGAAAAGTCATTCCTCTAATCTTTAGATGATTCTGCAATAGATAGCTCAAAAAAGGAGGAACAAATGTCACGTCTCATTGACTACATAACTTTGTTCGCCCAAAGTAAGACAAAAAAAATCAGATCAATCTCCTTGAGACTGTCTGAAATAAAAACGAAGTTGGATGAGTATTGTACGACCCAAGACAACTGGATTGAAAATGCAAATAAAAAAATAATCTCTTGGCAAGAAGAGGTAAACAATAACTTTGCAGAGTCGCAGGAAAAGTTTATCTCTCAAAGCAAAGAGCAAACCTCTCAGGCTCTTAATGCATTAGCCAAGAAACGAGAGGATGACACATTGGCAATACAGAATTTTCTCGAAAAAATAGAAAAACTGGTTAATGAGAACCTTGCTAAAACAGAAGAAAGGACAAACGCCTTGGCAAAGTCACAAGAGAAATTTATTTCTCAGAGTAAAGAGCAAACATCATTGGCCCTATCAGATTTCCAGAAAGAAGCAGAACATAAGGCTGCCGAGATGCAAGAGCAGACAGATGGCTTTATAGAGAATCAAAATGCTCTTTTTGAAAAGATGAAGAAACAATTGGCAGTTTATAAAGCCATCTCAGTTGTTGCATTGGTAGTCTCATTAGCTTCATTGTTTTATGCCATCCTGATTTAATCCTTATACGTCTTTATTGTTTAAGTTATGATAATCATATGCAACAAAAGAACAAGTAAGAAAAAAGCAATTGATCGTATTGTAAAGAAATACAAGAATACTGACCCTGATGCCAGTGAAGATTCGGCAAAGCGGTTAATAAAAGAATTGAATGAAAATATAGAGGAATATGCCAAGGTCATTATTACACCCGATGAAGTAATTAAGATATTCAAGAAGAAATATCTAAATGACGTGTAAGCAATAATTTATTTAGGAGGGTGTGTCAAAATAGGCACATCCTCATTTTTTTATCGCAAAGCCCCGACTTTCTCAAGCCAGGGCTTTGTTATGTCCAAGATTTTTTGTACCTTTGGACCAAGTTTTCAAAAACATGGCAAAGA
>JAEEPF010000152.1 GCA_016284635.1 Prevotella sp. | reverse complement strand
GTTCACCGCCCAGGTGTCCTCAGCAGGCGTGTTCAGCACATCGATGCCGAAGGCCAGGTAAGGCTTCTGATACCCCAGCATCCCTAACACCGTAGGCATGATATCGATCTGTTGCGCAATCTTGTCCTGCATCTCCCCCTCAGGCTTCTGGGGGTCGTAGATGATGATGGGCGAACAGAACCCGCCTAAGTCCGTCTGATACTCCTTGTGGTCACTCATGTTCGTGTGGTCACTGGTCAGCACGAAGATGGTGTTCTCAAACCACTTCTGCCGTCTCGCCGTCTCAAAGAATTTTCCGATGGCCATATCTGTATAGCGGATGCACTTGTGGATCTCCAGTGGACCCTCTGGGAACTCACTCTTGTATTTCTCAGGAATCTCAAAGGGATGATGGCTCGACGCAGTGAATACTGCCGTCATGAAGGGCTCCTTCATCCGACTCATCTCCTCGGCATAATACTGCAGGAAAGGCTCGTCCCAGATGGCCCAGGTGCCGTCGAAGTCATCAGTGCCCTTCGCTGCCTCATACTCTGTCCGGCCGTAATACTTCTGGAAACCAGTTTTCCTTGCGAAGGCCTGGAAGCCCATCGACCCGTTCTGGGCCCCATGGAAGAAAGCCGTCTCATAGCCCTCCTCGCCTAAAAGACCGGCCAACCCCGTAAAGTCGTTCATCGATGCAGGGGTCAGGATAAACGGTTCCACGAACATCGGGATGCTGCACAGGATAGATGGCATCCCGTCGATGCTCTTCCGCCCGTTGCAATAACTGTATTTAAAGGTCGTACTCTTCCCAATCAGCTGGTCTACGTAAGGCGTATATCCTTTGTACCTTCCCCCTTCCAGTTCCTGGTTCAACGCTCCGATATACTCCCTGCCGAAGCTTTCCACAATGAGGATGACGATGTTTTTTTTAGAGGTGAGTGGTGAGAGGTGAGAGGTAAGAGGATACTCCTGTGCGGGATTGTGAATTGGACTGTAAATGGATTCAAGTTCTTGCTCGTCGGAAAAGTACTTGGGCACCACAAACACGCTCTTCCCGATGGTTCTGATCATCGCAAATGGGGTGTTCAGCACCAGCGCGACATCCTTGGGACTGTCTGTATACTGGTTCGCATTCGAGATGGTGATCGGTCTCACTGCCGTGGTGAAGCCTCCTCTCATCCCTGCCACACACAATGGCAGGAACACCAGCAGTGCCACCACACTCACCACGTGATACCTCACCTTGTTCGTCATCTTCCGATAGTCCAGTTGTGGTGTCTTGTATCCCCACCACATCAAGGCCATCACCACCAAGAACAGCACCACCAGATACCAGTGGTTGATCAGTTCCAGACCGAAGATCCGCCCTAAGTTCCCCTCGTTGGAGAACTCTCCAAACACAGTCGTGGTGGTCCTTCTCATCGTATAGGGGAAATAGGCTGTGTCTGCAAGGTTCATGGCCAGGGCAATACCGTTCACCACGAGATACACCCACTTGCACACCCGGTGATACACGTGATTCTCCTTGCGATACCACGGAAACAGCACCATCAGCACCCACAGCACATTGGTATACAGGATGGCCGACGTGTCGAACACCAGTCCTCCCCAAAACACCTCCTTGGTGTAATGCAGTTCTCTGGCGTTCTCTGCCCAGTACCCTGCTCTCGCCACCTGGTACATCCCGAACACCATCACCAGGTTCCACACCACCGCTCCTATATATCTCCTCATCTTAATTCGTTGTCGTTTTACTATTTATCTGTGTCCATCTGTGTGTTCTGTGGCTAACTCTTCCGAGGCTGCCTGTAGCACGGCCTTGGCCTTCTCCATGAGTTGCGTGACCTGTCCGCCCTCGCTCTTCACGATCTTCTCTCCGATAAAGTCATAGTTCACGAACCCCGTACTGTCATACACCGAATACCCGTCGTCATACGTATTGATGGCGAAGGGCTCCTGATATGTCTCGCTCAGCACATCCCGACTGAATCGGAATTCCCCGTGCTGCAGTCCCAACTGTCCTAAGAGTGTCGCAGCCAAGTCTGTCTGGTTGCACACCTTATAGATCTCTCTAGGCCCTTTCACGGCTCCCCCCACCCAGATCATCGGGATATGGTTCTTCAAGGGCGTGGTCTCGTCTAATCCATCATACGGTATCCCATGGTCTGGCAGCATCACCACCAGTGTCCGCTCCCACACCTCCGTCTTCCTCAGCGCCTCCACAAACTCCCCAATACACGCATCCAGATAGTTAAACGCGTTCAATTTCTTGTCTCCAAAATCCTGTCTCCTGACTCCTGACTCCTGACTCCTGTCTCCTGACTCCTGTCTCCTGACTCCTGACTCCTGACTCCTGTCTCCTATTGGAGGCACATCCCATGGCTCATGACTGCTCAACGTGCTATAGCCAATCAAGAAAGGCTCCTTGGCCTTCTGCGTCATCTCCAACAGCGTCTTGCACGTGATGTCATCCCTCACGCCCCACTGTGCCGAGTTCTGTTCCTCCCGCGAGTAATCCTTCTTCCATACCAATGTCTGGAAGCCTCCGCCCATCAGGTAACTTCGCATATTGGTGAAGTTGATGTCACCCCCATACAGATAACTCGTCTCATAACCCCGTTCCTGTCTCAGTGTTTTGGCGATATTCGGTAGGCGTCGTGTCTTCGAGGGCATCTTCATCACCGACATCGTGGGGAACGAGGGGAATCCGCTCCAGGTACACACCGTCCCTCGGTCTGTGCGCCACGTGTTCCCATAACAGTTCGTGAAGTACACCCCTTCGTGTGCCAGTCGGTTCAAGTTCGGAGTGACGTCTGTCCTTCCCCCGATCTCCGTAAACTCCCCGCCACAGCCCTCCAACAGGATGATGATGATGTTCGGCTGCTGGGTGGTCAGCAGTGTGTCACAGCCCACGCTCCTTGTGTCAAACCATGTCGCAATCAACTGCTCACACTGCTTGTCGTCCATGAAGTGGTACGTGATATGGTTGCTGGCGGTCTTCTCCATCGAGGCGAAGAAACTGAACACCGGGTTCACGGCCGAATGGTTCAGGAACTGGTTCTCCGAGAAATACACCTGTCCGATATTCGTCGTCGACTCATCCAATCCTCCCCTGACGCCAATCACCAACAGCGGTATCCAAACAGCATAAAACACCGTCTCCTTGACTCCTCCTCTCCTGTCTCCTGACTCCCGACTCCTGACTCCTGTCTCCTGTCTCCTGACTCCTGTCTCCAGACTCCTGACTCCTCCATATATCCTATACAAAACGTACGCTCCAACCACCACCACAATCACTCTCCCCGCCATATACCACCCCGACACACTGGCCATGGCCTCTGTGGGCGTCCCCAGATACTGCAGACAACTCGCATCCAGCTTAAATCCCCAAAACGGATACAGGCTCGTGTCTGCCGTAAATGCCAGCATCATCGCTGCTGCAATCACGCCGTAATAGATTTTCAGGAAGATCTCCAGTCCCTTCGGTCTCCACCACACGCTCACCATCGTCACGAGGAATGGAATAAAGACGATATAAATACCTGTCGACAGGTCCAGGCCCAGTCCATGTCTTACCACGTCCCACACATTCCCCAATCCAAACGGATGTCCTTCCTGGTTCGCCACCATGAACACCACCTTCGCTATCACAAATATGATAATCGTGATAACGTACACCTTTATGAGATATATCAACCTCTCTCTCATCAAAATCCTATATTCCTAGATTCCTTAGACTATCTCTGCATGTCGTGCAGCTTCTTGAAATACCCGTCCTTGGCCAGCAGTTCCTCGTGGGAGCCCTGTTCCACGATCTTCCCCTCGTGCAGCACGCAGATCTCGTCCGCATTCTTGATGGTGGAAAGCCGGTGGGCGATGGCTACTGTGGTACGGGTCTTCATCAGTCGCTCCAAGGCATCCTGTACCAGTCTCTCACTCTCCGTATCCAATGCTGATGTCGCCTCGTCCAATATCAGTATCGGTGGGTTCTTCAGGATGGCCCTGGCGATGCTCACGCGCTGTCGCTGACCACCACTCAGCCTGCCTCCCCTGTCTCCGATGTTCGTGTCAAACCCGTGCTCACTCTGCATGATGAACTCATACGCATTCGCGATCTTCGCAGCCTCCTCAATCCGTTTCTCCAGTTCAGGATCCTCCTGACGGTCCGGATCATCTGTCTTCAGCACACTCCCCTCCACGCCAAACGCGATATTATTTCTGAACGAGTCGTTAAACAGGATCGCCTCCTGGTTCACATTACCAATCAACTGCCTCAGGTCGTGGATTCCCAGATCCTTCACGTTGATCCCGTCAATCAGCACCTCACCCTCCTGCACGTCATAATACCTGGGTATCAGGTCCACCAGTGTCGATTTCCCGGAGCCACTCTGTCCCACAATCGCCACCGTCTTCCCCTTCGGTATCACCAGATTAATGTCCTTCAGCACATACTTTATTTCTTCCGCCTCTGTGTGACGATACCCAAACCACACATGCCTGAACTCTATCTGATGCTCAAAACTGGCTAAGTGCTTTGGTTTCTCCGGCTCCTTGATCGTGTTCTCCGCCTTCAGGATCCTGTCGATACGCTCCATCGAAGCCAGGCCCTTCGGGATGTTATACCCCACCTTCGACACCTCCTTCAACGGATTGATGATCGAATACAGGATGACCATATAATAGATGAACGTAGGACCCGACAGACTCTGGTTGTTCAGCACCAACACGCCACCGAACCACAGCACGACCACGATCATACAAGTACCGAGGAACTCACTCAGCGGATGTCCGATATTTTGACGGATATTTACCCACATGATGTCATGGCGGTAGGTCGAGTTGATACGATCGAACTTATCCCGCATCTTGTCCTCCGCACAGAAGGCCTTGATGATGCGCAGGCCCCCTAACGTCTCCTCCACCACACTCATGGTGTCGCTCCACAGTGCCTGGGCCCTCACACTCTGGGCCTTCAGCTTACGGCCAATCCAACCCATGAACCACCCGATGAGAGGGATGATGACCACCGAGAACAGTGTCAGCTCCCACGAGATGACCACCAGCGTGGTGAAATAGGAGATGATGAGGATGGGGTTCTTGAACATCAGGTCCAGACTCGACATGATGCTCGTCTCCACCTCCTGCACGTCACCGGTCATCCTGGCGATGATGTCCCCCTTGCGTTCGTCAGAGAAGAAGCCCAGTGGCAGGGTGGTGATCTTCTGGTACAACTGGTTGCGGATGTCCCTGACCACGCCAGTCCGGATAGGCACGACCACGGCTGAGGCCAGGAAATAGGCGGTGGTCTTCAGCAGCGTGGCCACAATCAGGAACAGGCCGATAAACAGTAGGGTTGTCGTGGAGCCCATCTCCGTGATGAACTGGTTGATGTAATAATAAATATTATTCACGGCCACGTCCTTAAAGCTCCCGCTGCTCCATGCCATCAGTTCGTTCACCTCCACGTGGTCTCCGGTCTTGAACAGGATCTGCAGGATCGGTATCAGTGCCGCAAACGAAAATATGTTCAGCAGT
Source organism: Prevotella sp. (assembly GCA_016284635.1). Lineage (GTDB taxonomy): Bacteria > Bacteroidota > Bacteroidia > Bacteroidales > Bacteroidaceae > Prevotella. The sequence goes on along the minus strand of JAEEPF010000152.1, from coordinate 2,112 downwards.
GCCGACAGTACATTAAACACCACCGACAGCGCCACAAACCTCTTATACGGCCACACAAACCGCCTCAGTACGCTAAGGAATTCTTTCATTTTTATTCTACGGATTATTATTCTAAGGAATCTTGGAATCTAGGAATTTTCCTATAACTTGATGAAATGAGAATTAATGACTGGGTAGATACTGTGGCGTATGTCCTCAGAGTTGAAATTGACAACATATCCCATTTCGCAATTCATAAGTCTCAGATACGTGAGCAGTTGCTTCTCAAACAGTTTTCGGTAATCTACAACAGACTTCAACTCAAGAATCAGTTGATTGTCGATGATAAGGTCTAAGCGTAAGTCATGGCAGATGAGTTCGCCTTTATAGTGCACTGGCACCTCGACCTGGTTCCTGACTTCAAACCCATTTGCCTTTAGTTCCTTGATCATCGCCTTCTCATAGATACTTTCCAATAGTCCAGGGCCCAATTGCTTGTATACTTCATACACGCACCCTAATATTCTATATGTATAGTCTCTGTCCATTATATTTGTTTTTTTATTCTAAGGAATCTTGGAATCTGGGAATTTGTTTCCTTTATTCCTAGATTCCTTAGACTATCTCTCCTAAGAGCGTAGCACTTGTGCTACCAGTTATCTTGACCATCACTTTTTCCCCAATTCTAGCCCCTTCCTTAGGAAAGACGACCATTTTGTTCTGTTCAGTCCTTCCGCAGAGCTGCTCCCTCGATCGCTTCGAGAACCCCTCCACCAGCACCTCAAAGGTCTTTCCTTCGTCCTTCTTATTCTGTTCCGCAGAGATCTCCGTCTGCAGCGCAATCAGCTCATTCAGTCTCCTGATCTTCACCTCCTCCGACACATCGTCCGGCAGGTGCTTCGACGCATACGTCCCTGGCCTCTCCGAGTACTTGAACATAAACGCCGAGTCATACCCCACCTCACGCATCAATTGTAAACTCATTTGGTGGTCCTCCTCCGTCTCCGAATGATATCCCACGAAGATGTCCGTAGACAGCCCGCAGTCCGGCACGATCCTCCTGATCGCAGCCACCCTGTCTAAGTACCAGTCCCTCGTATATTTCCGGTTCATCAGCTTGAGGATCCTGTCGCTTCCGCTCTGCACCGGCAGATGGATATGCTTACACACATTCGGCACCTCCGCAATCACCCTCAGCGTCTCGTCGCTCATATCTTTCGGGTGACTCGTCGTGAACCTGATGCGCATATCTGGTGCCTCTTCTGCCACCCTTCTCAACAAATCCGCAAATGTAATGTCCTTTAACTCCCTTTCACTTCCTCTAACTTCCTCTAACTCCTTCTTATAAGAATTCACGTTCTGTCCCAGCAACGTAATCTCTTTGTACCCTTTCTCCCTCAGGTCTCTCACCTCCCTGAGTATGCTTTCCACGTCTCGGCTTCGTTCTCTTCCTCTTGTATACGGCACGATGCAATAATGACAAAAATTATTGCACCCTCGCATGATACTCACGAACCCTCCGATCTTATGTCCCAGTCCGATCCTCTGCGGCACCACATCCCTGTACGTCTCCGACGTCGACAACTCGATATTCATCGCCTTATGTCCCAGTTCCGCCTGTGCCACCAGGTCCGGCAAACTCAGGTACGCATCCGGCCCTGCCACCAGATCACAGTGCCACTTCTCCATCAGTTCCTCCTTCACCCTCTCGGCCATACATCCCAGCACCCCAATGATCAGTGGATTATTGGTAATCTTTTTCCCCTCCTGAGTAGGCGATTGCGTCTTCATGGAGCAATCTTCTGCAGGGGTGGTCTGATCCGCCGTTAGGTATTGTCCTTTAACTTCCTCTAACTTCCTGCTAACTCCCTTTAACTCCCTTTTCTTTCTTTCTGCCTCCAACGCCTCCAGTCTCCTGAAGACCTTGTTCTCCGCATTCTCCCTCACACTACACGTGTTCAAGAACACGGCGTCAGCCTCTTCCAGCCTGTCCGTTGTCTCATACCCGGCCATTTGCATCACGCTGGCCACTACCTCCGAGTCTGCCACATTCATCTGGCAGCCGTATGTTTCTATATATAACTTCTTCATTTCGGCGGCGAAATTACAAAAAAAACAGCGAAAAACCCAAAC
>JAEEPF010000151.1 GCA_016284635.1 Prevotella sp. | reverse complement strand
GTAAAAAGGTAAAAAAGTAAAAAGGTAAAATAGATTGTTTTCATGATACATCTACAAGACATCAACAAGACCTATCAGGGCGCGCAGCCCCTTCACGTGCTGAAGGGCATCTCGCTCGACATCGCGAAAGGAGAGTTCGTCTCCATCATGGGAGCCTCGGGCTCGGGTAAGAGTACCCTGCTGAACATACTGGGTATTCTCGACAATTATGACTCTGGCACCTACGAGCTGGCCGGCGTGCCCATCTGGGGACTCTCGGAGCGCAAGGCCGCCGAGTATCGCAATCGGATGATAGGTTTTATCTTCCAGTCATTTAATCTCATCTCTTTCAAAACAGCCGTGGAAAACGTGGAGTTGCCATTATTTTATCAAGGGGTGTCCAGGAGGAAGCGCCATCAGATGGCTCTGGAGTATCTGGAGCGTCTGGGCCTTCTTGACTGGGCAGGACATTACCCCAACGAACTGTCGGGAGGACAGAAACAGCGTGTGGCAATAGCCAGGGCACTCATCACCCGACCGCAGATCATCCTGGCCGACGAGCCTACGGGCGCATTGGACTCGAAGACTTCGGTGGAGGTGATGCAGTTGCTCAAGCAGCTGAACCAGGACGAGGGCATGACCATCGTCGTGGTGACGCACGAGAGCGGCGTGGCGAACGAGACGAACAAGATAGTACACATCAAGGACGGCATCATCGGCCAGATCGAGGAAAATCTGAACCACGATGCCTCGCCATTCGGAAGCGGAGGACTCATGAAATAGTGATTTTAGCAACGGACAACACGACTTAAGGACTAAGAAAAAGTCGTAAAGTCCTGTAGTCCGTTGCAAAAAATATAGATTTATGCGAGATATTATAACAGAAATATGGCAGACGGCGCGGCGGAATAAGCTGAGGACGACGCTCACGGGATTCGCCGTGGCGTGGGGCATCTTCATGATCATCGTGCTGCTGGGGGCTGGCAACGGCCTGATCAATGCCACGATGAAGATGAGCGGCGACTACCTGACCAACTCGATAGAGGTGGATGGGGGAAGCACGTCGATGCCTTACAAGGGTATGAAGGAGGGCCGCTATATCCAATTGAACAGGAACGACATGGAAGCCACAGAGACGGAGTTCACGAAGAACATCGACGAAGTGGGATCCTGCTACTACACCAACGCCACGGTATCCTATGGCGAGAATTTCAAGAACATACAGATTGCTGGTGTTTACCCTGTTCACACCCAGATCGTCAAGACGCACCTGATCTGTGGACGATTCATCAACGACATCGACCAGAAGGAGCGTCGGAAGGTGCTGGTGCTTGCCGACAGCCATGCCAAGGAACTGGAGCCTAAGGACTACAAGACGCTGTTGGGCAAGTTTGTGAAGGTGGGCGACATCCAGTTTAAGGTGGTGGGCATCTATAAGGGCCGCGACGAGGGCTGGGGTAATTCCTATTCGTCGTACTCGGCCATCAAGAGTATCTTTGGCGCCAACAACCCCAGTCTTGGCAGCATCGAGTATACCTTCCACGGGCTGAACACAGAGAAGGATAATGAGGACTTTGAGAAGGATTATCGTCGCCGCCTGAACGGCATCCATCAGGCGCACCCTGAGGACAAGCGTGCCATCTGGATCTGGAACAACTATACGCAGGGCCTGCAGATGAATCAGGGTATCGACATCATCCACACGTTCCTTTGGGTCATCGGACTCTTCACGCTGCTCAGCGGTATCGTAGGCGTGTCGAACATCATGCTCATCACCGTGAAAGAGCGCACCCACGAGTTCGGCATCCGCAAGGCCATCGGCGCCAAGCCCTGGAGCATCCTGAGACTGATTATTACGGAGAGTGTGATCATCACCACGTTCTTCGGTTATCTGGGGATGTTGATTGGCATCTTTGCCAATGAGTATATGGACGCCACGCTGGGGCATGAGGTGACTGACCTGGGCGTGCAGAAGATAACCCTGTTTGTGGATCCGACCGTAGGACTGGATGTGTGTATCGAGGCTACGCTGGTGATGGTCATCGCCGGCACGATCGCCGGACTCATCCCAGCCTATAAGGCCTCCCGCATCAGACCGATTGAGGCGCTCCGCGCTGATTAAGGCATGGACATACACGGACTGACACGGATTAAGAAAATAAAGTATTATGCGAATAGATATAGATAGTTACAGAGAGATTCTCGATACGTTGACTCGCAACAAGTCGCGTTCGTTCCTCACCGGCTTCGGTGTGTTCTGGGGCGTGTTTATGCTCGTGGTGCTGATGGGCGGCGGACAAGGCATGAAAGAGAAGCTGTATAGCAACTTTGAGGGCTTTGCACAGAACACCGTGATTGTTGGTGCCGAACAAACCAGCAAGCCTTATAAGGGATTCCGCAAGGGCAGACGCTGGTATATGGTATATAAAGATGTGGACCGGCTGAAGCAGAAGGTTCCTGAGTTGGATGCTGTGGCGCCCATGCTGATGGGACGTGGTGGAACGGCCTATTATGGTGACCAGAAGACCAGTCCGAACATGCAGGGCTCTGTGCCTGAGGTTGCCCAGATCATGGAACCGAAGATTTACTACGGCAGATACCTGAACGACATGGATGTCAAGGAGCATCGCAAGGTCTGCGTGATCGGCAAGAAGGTTTACAAGGATCTTTTCAAGGAGGGCGGCGACCCCTGCGGCAAGAAGATCCGCGTGGACTCTACCTATTATGAGGTTGTGGGCGTTGACTATAGTTCTGGCGGCATCTCTATCGGCGGACGTGCGGAAGAGCGTATCACCATCCCCATCACCCTGATGCAGGCGGTATTCAATCGTGGAAATGCAATTGACATTATCGCTGCCACTGGTCGCCCAGGTGTCATTATGTCGAAGATTACGCCCCGCATCCGTGAGACCGTGGCCAGGGCGCACTATATCGACCCTACCGACGAGCAAGGTGTGTTTATATTCAATACGGAGCTGATGTTCCAGATGATCAACAACCTGTTTAAGGGCGTGAATATCCTCATCTGGCTCGTGGGTCTCGGAACGTTGTTGGCAGGCGCTATCGGTGTGTCGAACATCATGATGGTGACCGTGCGCGAAAGAACCACGGAGATAGGTATTCGTCGAGCAATTGGTGCTACACCGAAGATGATTCTCTCGCAGATCATCTCAGAGAGTATCGTACTGACGCTGGTGGCGGGCATGAGTGGCATCCTCTTTGCGGTGATGATACTGCAGATGCTGGAGATGTATAACACGGAGGACGGCATCATCGAGACACACTTCCAGGTAGGCTTCTGGACGGCAATCTTCTGTGCCGTTGTGGTCAGTTCCCTCGGCGTCCTCGCAGGCCTCGCTCCGGCAGCCAGAGCGATGAGTATTAAGCCAGTAGACGCTATGCGAGATGAATAATTAGCAGCGGACTACAGGACTAAAGGACTTTTGACAAGTTCAAGGAAAAAAGTCGTAAAGTCTTGAAGTCCGTTGCAAAAAGAAAGGAATTTAAATATATAAAAGATAGATTATGAAGAAGTACAGTAAACTGATCATCGCGGCTATCATAGCCATGATTTTCATCGGAACGTTCGTGTTCCTCTGGCAGAAGAGCCAACCCAAGGAAGTCGTTTACAACGAGTTCACACCGAAACTGGACAGCATCCAGAAGACAACCATCATCACAGGTAAGATTGAGCCTCGCAACGAGGTGAACATCAAACCGCAGATCTCTGGCATCATCTCGGAACTCTACAAAGAGCCCGGCGACTATGTGAATGCAGGTGACGTGATTGCCAAGGTGAAGGTGGTGCCCGAGATGGGGCAGCTTTCGAGTGCCGAGATGCGTGTTCGTCTGGCAGAGATCAACCTGAAGCAGGCTCAGACAGACTTCCAGCGTGAGGAGAACCTCTTCAACCAGAAACTTGTGTCGGCTGATGAGTTTGACAAGATCAGGGTGGCACTGGATCAGGCCAAGCACGAGAAGATGGCGGCTGAGGATGCATTGGAGGTGGTGAGAGACGGTTTTTCGAAGTCGAACGCCAAGGCTTCCTCGACGCTCATCCGTTCTACCATCAGTGGTGTCATCCTCGACATCCCCGTGAAGGTCGGATACTCCGTCATTCAGGTCAACACGATGAACGAGGGTACCACAATTGCCTCGGTGGCCAATATGAACAACCTCATTTTCCGTGGTAACATCGATGAGACAGAGGTCGGTCAGTTGGTGAATGGCATGAATATGAAGATTACCATCGGTGCCCTGCAGGATCTGAAGTTTGACGCTGCCCTGGAGTATGTCTCTCCGAAGGCCGTGGAGAGCAATGGTGCCAATCAGTTTGAGATCAAGGCGGCTGTCAGTCTTTCAGGCGTATCTGGAGATTCTGGAAAATCCGGGAAACTGCGTAGCGGTTATAGTGCCAATGCCGAGATCGTGCTGGCTAGGGCCGACAAGGTGCTTAGCATCCCTGAGAGTGCCATCGAGTTCAGTGGTGACTCTACCTTCGTCTATGTCATCAAAGGTGAGGGTAAGGACAAGACCTACGATCGAACATATGTTGAGACCGGTCTCTCTGACGGTGTGAATATCGAGATCAAGAAGGGCATCACCGCCAAGGATAAGGTGCGTGGCCCGGAGATTATCACAGATGAAGACAGCAAGTAACAGCTTATGAAGAACGTTATAGTATGCTGCTGTATCACAGCAGCCATCCCCCTCTCTGCAGGGGCACAGAAGCAGTGGAGCCTCCGCGATTGTTGCGACTATGCCATAGAGCATAATATCAGCATCAAGCAGCAGCAGAACCAGTGCCGTCAGCAGGAGCTTCAGCTCTCGACAGCCAAGAACTCCCGCCTGCCGGATCTCAGTGCCTCTCTCGGCCAGAACTTCTCGTTCGGACGTGGTTTGACGGCAGCGAACACCTACTCCAACACCAATACGAGCAGCACCTCTCTCCAGCTTGGCACAAGCGTGCCCCTCTTCACGGGTTTCCAGATTCCCAATCAGATTAAACTGGCCAAACTGAACCTTGAGGGAGCCACTGCAGACCTTGAGAAGGCGAAGAACGACATCCGTATGAAGGTGGCTGAGGCTTATGTGCAGATACTCTATGATATGGAAATAGCCGATGTGGCCCGTCGTCAGATCGACATCGACTCCGCACAGGTTGCTCGTCTGGAATCTTTTGTCAAAAATGGCAAGGCGGCAGAGGCTGAGCTCTCCCAACAGAAGGCAACCCTCGCCAACAGCCGTCTCACGGCTACGCAGGCCTTGAACAACTGCCGTCTGGCCGTCCTCACCCTCACTCAGCTCCTCGAGCTCCCCACGCCCGAAGGCTTCGCCATCGTCCGCCCGGAGATATCCGGGTTATCAGGAATCTCCGGTGTATCCGGTCTTACCCCTGATCAGATCTACGCCGAGGCCTTGGGCGTCAAGCCCGAGATCCTCTCCCAGCAGCTGAAGCTGAAGGGCCACGAGCACAGCATTAAGATTGCCCAGGCTGCCAACTATCCGACACTCTCCCTCAGCGGAGGCCTCGGCACGAACTATTACACTACGTCGGGCTTTAAGTCGGACTCCTTCGGCGAACAGCTGAAGAACAACTTCTCGCAGTATATCGGTCTGAATCTGAACATCCCCATCTTCAATCGCTTCCAGACACGTAACAATATCCGCAGTGCCCGCATCGACTATGAGAATCAGCGGTTGACGCTCGACAACACCAAGAAGACGCTCTATCAGGAGATCCAGAAGGTGTATTACAATGCCCTGAATGCGCAGTCGAAGGAAGAGGCATCGCTGCAGGCCATGGAGAGTACGAAGGATGCCTTTGAGCTGATGCAGGCCAAATACGAGACTGGCAAGGCGACCATCACGGAGTTCAATGAGTCGAAGAATACTTATCTGAAGTCTGAGTCAGATTTGGTGCAGGCCCGATATGAGAACCTCTACCAGAGTGCGCTGATAGATTTCTATCGAGGCAAAGACCTCAACTTCTGAGAAATGAATAATCCCTGCCGGTGTGGCAGGGATTATTCATTTCTTATGTCTGTTGGCACGCTGCTCACGGTATTTCGCTTTCTGACGGGCAGAACCGCTGCCGTGGGCACCAGTGATATACTGTTTCTTCTTGGCCTTGGTCTTCACCTTCTTGCCATCGTCCTTCGGCTTGTCTCCTCCACGTCCGAAGTTGATGCCGTTCTCGAGAATATGCTGAAAATCGTCCATGATTCTTCTTTTTGCAACGGACTATACGACTAACGGGACTGTGAGATAAAAGTCCTTAAGTCCTGTAGTCCGTTGCCAATATTAATGGTGGAACAGACGGACGCCTGTGAAGGCCATGGCGATGCCGTATTTGTCGCAAGTCATGATGACATGGTCGTCGCGGACAGAGCCGCCAGCCTGGGCGATGAACTCCACACCACTCTTATGGGCACGCTCGATATTGTCACCGAAGGGGAAGAAGGCATCAGACCCAAGGGCCACCTTCGTGTTCTGGGCGATCCATGCTTTCTTCTCTTCCATCGTCAGCACCTCGGGCTTCGTCTTGAAGAACTGCTGCCATGCACCGTCGCGCAGCACGTCGTCGTGCTCGTCCTCAGAGATATACACATCGATGGTATTGTCACGGTCGGCACGGCGGATGCCATCCACAAACGGCAGATTCATTACTTTCGGATGCTGACGGAGCCACCAGATGTCGGCCTTGTTACCAGCCAGACGGGTGCAGTGAATACGGCTCTGCTGTCCGGCTCCGATGCCGATGGCCTGTCCGTCCTTCACATAACATACAGAGTTCGACTGTGTGTATTTCAGTGTGATGAGGGCGATGATCAGGTCGCGTTTGGCCTCGGGCGTGAAAGTCTTGTTCTGTGTGGGGATGTTCTCGAAGAGGGCATCGTCATCGAGTTTGATCTCGTTACGACCTTGTTCGAAAGTGATGCCGAATACTTGTTTGCGCTCGATGGGCTCAGGTACGTAGTTAGGATCAATCTTAATCACATTATACGTTCCTTTGCGCTTATCTTTCAGGATCTCGATGGCCTCGGGGGTATAATCGGGGGCAATCACGCCGTCAGAGACCTCACGCTTCAGAATCTTGGCGGTGATGGCGTCGCAGGTGTCAGAGAGGGCCACGAAGTCACCATAGCTCGACATACGGTCAGCTCCACGGGCTCTGGCATAGGCACAGGCGATGGGACTCTCGTCGAGACCCTGTATGTCGTCAACGAAATAGATCTTTTTCAGCGTGTCGCTCAAAGGGAGGCCTACTGCAGCACCGGCAGGCGAGACGTGCTTGAATGAGGCTGCAGAGGGCAGACCAGTGGCAGCCTTCAACTCCTTCACAAGCTGCCAGGCATTGAAGGCGTCGAGGAAGTTAATATAGCCAGGACGGCCGTTGATCACTTCGATGGGTAACTCTCCCTCCGTCATGAAGATACGGGAGGGCTTCTGGTTCGGATTGCATCCGTACTTGAGGGCTAATTCTTTCATCTTATTGCAATATTTTGTGATTTTGCGTGCAAAGGTACAAAATATTTTTGTAACGACGACGATGATTCGGAAAAAAGTTGTACCTTTGCAAACTGTTAAGCAAATCATCAAAGCGGCATGAAGGAATCCGAAAACAGAATCATCAGTTTGCCTAAGATCTCAGACGTCCGGGGCAATCTCTCCATCATCGAACAGCTCAA
>JAEEPF010000150.1 GCA_016284635.1 Prevotella sp. | reverse complement strand
GCATCAGACGGACGACGGCCTTAGAATAGGAATTGGGCTGACCCAACAGGTTCTTCACAATCCATTGGAGCACACCCGTATGCATCAGTCCTGCCACCACGATGAACAAGACACCGATGACGACGACACTCGTGCTGCTGAAGCCGGAGAAGGCCTCCTTGGCATCGAGAACGCCCGTGACATACAGGATGGCGATGGCACCCAAGAACACCAGGTCGGTGCGCAACTTGGTGAGCAACAATACCGTGAACATCGTCAGCACCGTGACGATGGTGATCCAAGCATAGATACTAAATCCAAACAACATAAATGATTCCATATTCAATCTTACTTTTTCGTCAAATATTTAGTAATAATGTTGCAAAGATATGCAATATTCTTGGAACAGCCAAGGAAAATTCAAATATTATTTGGTTTTCTGCCATCTTTTTCGTACCTTTGCCCACAGAAAGCTTAAAACGTAAAGTAAAATGAAGAAATTGAAACAAGGCACGCTCTGCGTACAGGCAGGGTATAAGGCCAAAAACGGAGAACCGATAGAACTGCCTATCATCCAGTCGACAACGTTCAAATATGATGACTCGGACGAGATGGCAAAGTTGTTTGACCTCGAGAAGGAGGGCTATTTCTACACCCGCCTGCAGAACCCGACGAACGACGCTGTGGCGGCGAAGATCGCCACGCTCGAAGGCGGTGTGGGGGCTGTGCTGACGTCGAGCGGTCAGGCAGCAAACTTCTATGCCATCTTCAACATCTGTCAGGCTGGTGACCATTTCATCACCTCGAATGAGATCTACGGCGGTACCTATAACCTCTTCGGCGTGACGCTGAAAAAGCTCGGCATCGACTGCACCTTCATCTCGCAGGAAGCCAGCGACGAGGAGATACAGGCTGCCTTCCGTCCGAATACGAAGGCCGTGTTCGGCGAGACGATCTCAAACCCTGGGTGCGCTGTGTTCGACATCGAGCGCTTCGCCAAGATCGCCCATAAGAACGGGGTGCCCCTGATCGTTGACAATACGTTTGCCACACCCGTGAACTGCCGTCCCTTCGAGTGGGGCGCAGATATCGTCACCCACTCTACCACGAAGTATATGGACGGACTGGCCACGCAGGTGGGCGGTGTCGTGGTGGACAGCGGTAACTTCGACTGGCTCGCAAATGCAGAGAAGTTCCCTGGGCTGTGTACGCCCGATGAGTCGTACCACGGTCTGACGTATGTGAAGGCATTCGGCAAGATGGGCTTTACGACGAAGCTCGTGGCACAGCTGATGCGCGACCTCGGATCGATTCCCGCTCCGCAGAACTCGTTCCTGCTGCACCTCGGACTGCAGACGCTGCATCTGCGTATGGCACAGCACTGCAAGAATGCGCAGAAAGTGGCAGAGTTCCTGCACGACAACGAGAAGGTGGCGTGGGTACACTACTGCGGACTGAAAGACGATCCCTACTACGCCCTCGGGCAGAAGTATCTGCCCAATGGCTCGTGTGGCGTGATTGCCTTCGGACTGAAGGGCGACCGTGAGACCGCCATCAAGTGGATGGACTCATTGGAGATGATCAACATCGTGACGCACGTGGCCGATGCCCGTACGTGTGTGCTGCATCCGGCCTCGCACACCCACCGTCAGCTCTCTGACGAGCAGCTGCTGGAGGCTGGCGTGGCGCCAGACCTGATCCGTCTCTCCGTGGGCATTGAGGACGTGGAGGACATCCTCGACGACATCAAGCAGGCGCTGAGTAAGATTTAGATTATCCTATTTCATTATTAAATAAAACAACAAGCTATGGAAGTAACTAAAATCATGCAGGACCTGGAGCGGAAGCATCCGGGCGAGTTAGAGTATCTACAGGCCGTCAGAGAGGTGCTGGAGTCGGTAAAGGACGTGTATAACCAGCATCCCGAGTTTGAGAAGGCCAAGATCATCGAGCGTATCGTGGAGCCGGAGAGAATCATCACGTTCCGCGTACCTTGGGTCGACGACAAGGGTGAGGTGCAGGTGAACCTGGGCTACCGTGTGCAGTTCAACAGCGCCATCGGCCCCTATAAGGGCGGACTGCGTTTCCACTCTTCGGTGAACCTGAGCATCCTGAAGTTCCTCGGTTTCGAGCAGACCTTCAAGAACGCCCTCACTACCCTACCCATGGGCGGTGGCAAGGGAGGCTCGGACTTCTCCATCCGCGGCAAGAGCGACAACGAGGTGATGAAGTTCTGTCAGGCATTCATGACGGAGCTGTATCGCCACATCGGTCCCGACGAGGATGTGCCCGCTGGCGACATCGGCGTGGGAGCCAGGGAGATCGGCTATCTCTACGGACAGTATAAGCGGCTGACGCATCAGTTCCAGGGTGTGCTGACAGGCAAGGGCATGGAATGGGGCGGATCGATCCTGAGACCAGAGGCCACGGGCTACGGCGCTCTCTATTTCGTGCATCAGATGCTGGAGGAGCACGGACTGGACATCAAGGGCAAGACCGTCGCCCTGAGCGGCTTCGGCAATGTGGCCTGGGGTGCTGCGAAAAAGGCAACGGAACTGGGTGCGAAGGTGATCACCATCAGCGGGCCCGACGGCTATGTGTACGATCCTGCAGGACTGGACGCTGAGAAGATCGAGTTTATGCTGGAGTTGAGGGCATCGGGCAACGATGTCTGTGAGCCGTATGTGGAGGAGTTCGACGGTGCCACATTCTATCCCGGCAAGAAGCCGTGGGAGCAGAAGGCGGACATCTATCTGCCCTGCGCCACCCAGAACGAACTGAACGGTGAGGATGCAGACAGGATACTCGCCAACAAGCCGCTGTGCGTGGCTGAGGTGTCGAACATGGGCTGTACGGCAGAGGCTGCAGAGAAGTTCATCGCCGCCAAACAGCTCTTCGCCCCAGGCAAGGCCGTGAACGCCGGTGGTGTGGCTACGTCGGGTCTGGAGATGACACAGAACTCAATGCGTCTCGCCTGGAGCAGTCAGGAGGTAGACCAGCGCCTGCATCAGATTATGTCGAACATCCACGGCCAGTGCGTGAAGTACGGCAAGGAGGGCGACTATATCAATTACGTGAAGGGTGCCAACGTCGCCGGCTTCATGAAGGTCGCCAAGGCTATGCTGGCGCAAGGAATCGTATAGTGGAAAGAGGTGAGAGGTGAGAGGTAAGAGGTGAGAGGTAAGAGATTACATATGAGGCAGGAAAGCCATAGAAGATTGAGACTGAGGGTTATGGTAATTACAATCGCTATGCTCTCGCCGCTGGTGTATTCTCTCACCTCTCACCACTCTCCACTTACCTCTAACCTTAATGCCCAAGGCGTTCAGAAAGGTAAGGCCTCCTACTACGCCAAGAAATTTTCAGGACGGCAGACGGCCAGCGGGGAGAGACTGCATCACGACAGTCTGACCTGCGCCCACCGCACCTACCCTTTCGGCACGCTGCTGAAGGTGACTAATCCCGCCAACGGCAAGGAGGTGATCGTGAGGGTGACGGACCGTGGGCCGTATGTCAAGGGGCGGATCATCGACCTCTCCGTTCGTGCTGCCCGTGAGCTCGGCATCATCGCACAGGGTATCGCACCTGTCACCGTGGAGCGATACGATCCCACCGCCGTACCCTTCAGGCCTGAGGACTTCATCGATCTGCCGGAGTTTGACATCGGCACGAACGAAGGCTCAAACACCAAGCCGATTTGGATGGAACTGAGGGATCAGTACAAGAAAAAACAACAGGAAGAGAATTAATTATCCACTCATTCTTATTCTTGGCACGGATTAACACGACTTTTAACAAAGACACGGCTTCCTATCCCTGTAGAAAGCCGTGTCCTTATTCTATAAGGCCGTGTTAATCCGTGCCTATAAATTATCTTGTAGTCTGGATGGGGAACTCGCGCGACTGCGAGACGACCTCTTTGTTCTGGTGGAGGACACCGATGCGGATGATGGCCTCGCCGTCTTTCAGACGATCGTCGGCCTTGACAACTGCCGTGTAGCGGATACCTCTGCCTGGCATAATGCTCTCCACAAGGACATTCTCTGAGACGCGGATATGCTTGTTGCCTGTGATCTCGGCCACCGTGGGCAGGATCTGGAAGATGGGCTTCTGCGAATTATTATATATCTCAAACACCATCCGGACCTCCTCGCCACGACTCAGCATACCATCATGGGTAGCATCGATGATATGGGGATTGCGGATCTCGATGGCGGGCAGAGACAATGCAGTCACGCTGACGCTGTCGGGCTTGGCGTTGAAATCCTCATCAAAGCCATACAGACGATCATCGCCGCTGTTGCTGCTGTCGAAGCCACTCTGGTCATTACCGTAGCCACGCTGATTATCGTAGCCACGCTGCTCGCCGTTCTGGCCGTACTGTGACATACGACGCTCACTGGCCCGTGTACGGCGGTAGTCCTCATAACGACGCTGCTGGGCATACTCCTCATACCTCTGCTGCTCAGCCTTGTCGGCAGCAGAGCCTATCGCTGCACCAACTACGGCACCGCCGGCCATACCGATGATAGAACCCACATTACTACCACGCCATCCGCCGGAGATGCCTCCGATGGCTGAACCGATGATGGAGCCGAAACTACCACCAGTAACGGCGCCTGCACCTGTGTAAGTGCCGCAGCTGCTCAAGAGCATCAGGGCGCCAAGTGAAACTACTAATGTCTTCTTCATATCGTCCATGTTTTAATGTTCAACGGTGCAAAGGTAAGCATTATTCCCGAAACGGAAAAAGGATTTTCCCGAAAAACGAATAGGAAAAACCCTATAAAGGTAAAAAAGTAAAAAGGTAAAAAAGCCCGCAACCAAACGGATGCGGGCTTCTCTTATAGAAGATCTGAGTAGTCTGATTACTCAGCCTTGGCCTCTTCCTTTGCCTCAGCAGCAGGTGCATCCTCAGCGGGAGCAGCCTCAGCAGCAAGAGCCTCTGCCTTCTTCTCCTCGGCGGGAGCAGCAGCCTCAGCCTTAGCGGCAGATGACTTGCGTGAACGGCGGGTAGACTTCTTCTTCGTATCCTTTGCCATTTCGGGATCAAAGTCAACGAGTTCGATGAAGCAAACCTGGGCAGCGTCACCCTGACGGGTACCGAGCTTGATGATACGGGTGTATCCACCGGGACGGTCGCCGACTTTCTCACTCACTGCAGAGAAGAGCTCCTTGATGGCTCCCTTGTCCTGCAGGTAGCTGAATACGACACGACGGGAATTGGTAGAGTCTTCCTTTGCCTTTGTGATCAGGGGCTCTACATACTTCTTCAGGGCCTTGGCCTTGGCGACGGTCGTAGTGATTCTTTTGTGCATGATCAGCGAGATGGCCATGTTTGCAAGCATGGCGCTACGGTGACTGGCAGTACGACCGAGATGATTGAATTTCTTATTATGTCTCATTTTACTTTTGTTCTTTTATTGGGCATTCGGCATGTCTTCGCAGACTTACTCCCTGTCCAGTTTATACTTGGAAATGTCGGTTCCAAACGACAGATTCAGACTCTCGAGCAAATCATCAAGCTCAGTGAGCGATTTCTTACCAAAGTTGCGGAACTTCAAGAGGTCGGTCTTGTTGTACTGTACCAGGTCGCCCAGGGTCTCCACGTCTGCTGCCTTCAGGCAGTTGAGGGCACGAACGGAGAGGTTCATGTCGACGAGACGGGTCTTGAGCAGCTGGCGCATGTGCAGCACTTCCTCATCAAACTCCTGGTTGCCCTCGGTGTCTGTGTTCTCGAGGGTGATCTTCTCGTCGGAGAAGAGCATGAAGTGATAGATGAGGATCTTCGCAGCCTCTTTCAGGGCATCCTTCGGGTGGATGGAACCATCCGTCGTAACTTCAAGCACGAGCTTGTCGTAGTCGGTCTTCTGTTCGACACGATACGGCTCCACAGTGTACTTCACGTTACGGATCGGAGTGTAAATGGAATCGATGGCGATGACGTTCACATCAGTGCAGAACTCACGGTTCTCGTCAGCAGGGACATAACCGCGGCCCTTGTTGATGGTCAGGTCGATCTGCATCGATGCCTTGGAATCTAAATGACAAATCACCAAATCGGGATTCAGCACCTCAAATCCGGTCAGATACTTGCCTATGTCTGCGGCTTTGAATTCAGTAGAATTCTCGACCGTGATACTGACTTTCTCGTTCTCGAATTCTTCTACAACTTGCTTGAACCGAACTTGCTTCAGGTTCAAGATAATGTTGGTCACGTCTTCCTTTACACCAGGTACTGAGGAGAACTCATGCTCAACGCCTGCGATGCGCACGGTGTTGATGGCATAGCCCTCAAGCGATGAAAGAAGAATGCGGCGCAGCGCGTTTCCGATGGTCACACCGAAACCGGGCTCCAGAGGACGAAATTCGAACTTGCCGAACTTGTCACTGGCATCCAACATTACGACTTTATCGGGTTTTTGAAATGCTAATATCGCCATTAATTTAAATGATTTTAGTTCTTAGAGTACAACTCAACGATTGACTGTTCCTTAATGTTCTCGGGGATATCGGCACGCTCCGGCATGTGCAGGAACTTACCACCCTTAGCGTTCTCATCCCACTCGATCCAGGGATACTTGCTGTGATTGAAACCAGCAAGGGCGGCCTCGATCACCTCGAGAGACTTTGACTTCTCACGAACGGCGACAATCATACCGGGCTTCACCTGGAATGAAGGAATGTTCACAACCTTACCATCTACAGTAATGTGCTTGTGACCCACGAGCTGGCGGGCAGCAGCGCGAGTGGGAGCAATACCAAGACGGAACACCACATTGTCGAGTCGGCTCTCCAGCAGCTGAAGCAGCACCTCACCGGTGATACCATCGGCCTTGGCAGCCTTCTCAAACAGGTTACGGAACTGACGCTCAAGCACTCCATAGGTATACTTGGCCTTCTGCTTCTCTGCCAGCATGACGGCATACTCCGACATCTTGCGACGACGGTTGTTGCCATGCTGTCCCGGGGGGAAGTTCCTACGGGACAAAACTTTGTCTGCGCCGAAGATGGGCTCACCAAAACGACGCGCAATTTTTGATTTCGGTCCTAAATATCTTGCCATAATTATAAAATATGTTCGTTATTACGTTATTACGATGCAACGCCATTATACACGACGACGCTTCGGAGGACGGCATCCGTTGTGCGGCAGCGGTGTGACATCGATGATCTCCATAACCTCGATACCTGCACCGTGGATGGCACGGATAGCTGATTCACGGCCGTTGCCGGGACCCTTCACATAAGCCTTCACCTTGCGGAGACCGAGATCATAGGCTACCTTGGCGCAATCCTCTGCAGCCATCTGGGCAGCGTACGGCGTGTTCTTCTTCGAACCACGGAAACCCATCTTACCGGCTGATGACCAAGAGATCACCTGACCCTCGTCGTTAGCCAGTGAAACGATAATATTGTTGAAAGAGCTGTGTACGTGCAACTGGCCAATGGCGTTCACACGCACGTTTCTCTTCTTGGAAGTGACTGTTTTCTTTGCCATAACTAATTTTCAATTTTCAATTTTCAATTTTCAATTACTTAGTAGCCTTCTTCTTGTTAGCAACAGTCTTCTTCTTTCCCTTACGGGTACGAGCATTATTCTTGGTGCTCTGACCACGAACAGGAAGACCATTACGATGACGGACTCCACGATAGCAACCAATATCCATCAGTCGCTTGATGTTCAACTGGATCTCGCTACGGAGATCACCTT
>JAEEPF010000020.1 GCA_016284635.1 Prevotella sp. | reverse complement strand
GGGTTACAGGTAATGCGATTCTTGCAATGCGGAAAGTAGGAAATGCGGAAAGCGGACATTAAGCAGTTTACCAATGCGGAATAGAGACATTTATAGTATAAGTTTTTTTAATTTATTATTATATTATCATTAGTGTCCCGTTAAAATTGGGACAAGTTAAATATTAATCAAATAACCCCGGAATGAGGGGACCAAATTGTTCTTTGACATCGTTGAATTTAGTCTTTTCAAACAACTCTTTCAAAGGAGTTTTGTCTGTCAGTGAGATGCTGAGGATCTGCAAGACCTCATAGGTCGAGCGCTCCAGTCGCATATCATGTTGCACGATGGCAACCAGACAGTAGGCAATGATTGCTGCACTGATTTGAATCCTGACGGCATTCTCTGTTCTGCCCCAGAATTTCTTGATTTTCAGATGCTGCTTCAGCCACTTGAAGAAGAGTTCTATCTGCCACCTGTTCTTGTAAAGATCGGCAACCTCAAGTGAAGACAGATGGAAGGCATTGGTGAGGAAAGAGAACTCTCGTCCTTGCTCCTCATCATAGAACTTGACCAGCCTGAGCTTCTCCTTGTATTTCCTTGAAGTGATGTAATCTGTCAGCAGAATCTCGGAATCAGTTATCACGTTTCGTGGCATCCTTCTCCGCCATTTGATACACTTGTACTGCAAGTTTTTCTTTGCTCGGACTATGAAGAATGACTCATGCTGATGGATGTGATAGAGTTCCCTGAAGGCATTGTAGCCACGGTCGAATACGTAGTAAGAGCCTGATTCATAAGGAATTCCTTTCATGACCTTCGAATCGTGGACGGATGCTGTGGTGATGTGGAAATAGGCTGGAACTTGTGATTCCAAATCATATAGGACATGTGCCTTAACGCCACCTTTCTTCTTACGGAATTTTGCCCACCAGAAGACTGACAGACAGAGTGGAATCGTCGTAGAATCGAATGCATACACATTGCCTTTGAGCTTGAAGATGTCCATAGCACGTTTGTTGCGAGCCTGATCCATCATGTAGAATGCGAACTCTTCGAAGATGCGATAGTTACGATTCTGGTTGGCTGTGGCAAATGTCGTCTTAGCGATAGGCTCCCGGCCTAATCCGAGATGATAGCGTTTTGACTGATGAGCCTCCAAGGCCACAATCAAGTCACGCAGGCTCTCACGATTACTGAGTTGTCCGAACATCAGAGCAAGGAGTTGATTCCAACAAGTGAAATGCTTGACATAGTGATTCCCATCGTACTTGTCAACAAGGTGACGGAACTTGTCGCTATCCAAAAACTCTATCAATTGAGCGAAGACGTATTTTGATTTGTTCATATGCAGCCATCTGTTTTGACTGCAAAGATACGAATTCAAATCGTCGCACCCTCAAAATTGCTCGTAAAAGACTGAATTTCAATTATTTCAAAGACCGATTAGTCCACTTTAACGGGACAGTAGTGATTTTCTTTTCTACAACGAATTTCACGAATTTCACGAATTCCTTTTTTCTACCACAGATTACACGTTTTTTATTTTGAAACTAATTCCCGTAATGACTCGTAATTCTCATAATTATTATGGCAAATTATGACAAATTATGACAAATTATGGCAATTTGTTTCTTTATGATCCTTATTATCATTCGTGTAATTCGTTTTAATTCGTTGTTCTTATAATTATCTCTTTAATAAGTTCATTTTCACGTTGGGTTGCATCACGTTGTGGACTTTCTGGGTCCAGGCCTTCACTTTGGCAGTGGCCTTGGCCTCGACGGTGCTGGCAGAAGAACAGATCATAAAGGTATAGACACCGGCGTCGGTCTTCCAGGCAGAGGCCTTCTCGTTGAACGAGGCGAGATCGGAAGTCTTGACAGTCATCGTGACAGTCTCTTCCTCACCAGGCTGCAGGAGCTTGGTCTTGGCGTAGTTGCGCAGTTCCTTCTCGGGCTTGTTCAGCTTCTTGCTGTTGGGGGCAGCCACGAAGAGTTCCACCACGTTACGGCCAGCACGCTTACCCGTATTCTTCACATCCACCTTAATGGTATAGACACCATCCTCTTCCTCAACCTCCAGATCGTCGTATTCGAAGGTGGTATAAGAGAGGCCGAAGCCGAAGGGATAGGCCACGGGTTTGCCGAAGCTGTCAAAGTAACGATAGCCGACATAGATATCCTCCTCGTAGTTCGTGAAGTCGATATCCTTCTGCGGCTGACGGTCCTTCGGCGCCTGATCCTTGTTATAGCCCCACATGAACATCGCACCCAGCGTCTTGTCATCCACGTTGGCGGGGAAGTTCTTGTCAGCGTAGGCATCGCCGTAGTTGATCTGGAAGGTCATCGGCAGTTTGCCGGAGGGGTTCACCTTGCCACTGAGCACATCAGCCACAGAGAAACCGCTCTCCTGACCACCCTGCCAAGTGCAGACGAGGGCATCAATCTGATCCTGCCAAGAAGCCACATCGATAGGACTGCAGATGTCGAGCAGCACCACGACCTTCTTGCCTTTGGCATGATAAGCCTCGCTGACAGCCTTGATAAGCTGCTTCTCACCGTCCTTCAAGTAGAAGTCTGCCTCGCTGCGGTCTGCAGCCTCACCGCTCTTACGACCCAGTGAGATGATAGCTACGTCAGAGCCCTCGATAGCGGCATTGAGTTCCTCTGCCGTGAACTGCTTCTCGTCAGCACGTGCGGGAGGCATCAGCGAGAAGGGAGGACGACCGTTGGGGAAGAGTCTCTTCTCCTCAGCAGCAAGATGCTGGGTATAGATACCGATCAGCGGCTTGTACACCTCATAGCCGACGCTGCGCAGACCCTCGATCAAAGAAACCGTATAGTGACCTACGCTCGTGCCTCCGAAACCGGAACCACCAGAGATCCAGTCATAGCTCGTGCAACCGAACAATGCCACACGCTTGCCTGTCAGCGGCAGTACATTTCTACCGGCTCCTGACTCCTGACTCCCGACTCCTCCATTCTTCAGCAGCACGATACCATCGGCACCTACCTCGCGCACCACCTTAGCGTGAGCCTTCAAGTTAGGCTCGTTGCTATATTTGTATCCCTTGAAGTTATGTGTCTTGATGACATACTCCAGGATGCGCTTCACGTTGGCGTCGAGTACCTCCATCGGCAGTTTACCATTCTTGGCGGCCTCAAAGATAGCCTGATACTGCTTGTCCTGTCCGGGCTGCAGCATATCGTTACCAGCCAACATGGCGGCTACGGCATCATCACCAGCGTTCCAGTCTGACACGTACATACCCTTCCAGCCCCACTCGTCGCGGACGATGGTGGTCAGCAGCTCGTAGTTCTGTACGGCATACGGGCCGTTCAGCTTATTATAGGAGGTCATGATGGTCCAAGGGTCGCTCTCCTTCACCATGATCTCAAATGCCTTGAGATAGATCTCGCGGAGGGCGCGCTGCGACACCTGTGATATATTGTTGTTTCGGTTGGTTTCCTGGTTGTTGGCCACGAAGTGTTTCGGACAGGCAGCCGTACCCTCGCTCTGTACGCCACGCACATAACCTGCGCCGATGGTGCCGGAGAGGTAGGGATCCTCAGAGTAATACTCGTGGTTACGTCCGCACAGCGGATTGCGGATGAGGTTCATCGCAGGCGAGAGAATCCAGTCGAGGCCGAACTCGCGCACCTCGTTGCCGATGCCCTGTCCCACCTTGAAGGCAGCCTCACGGTCCCATGTCGAAGCCAATGTCATCGAGGCCACGAAGTCGGTGGGATAGTAATCATTATGATCCCACGCACGGGTGGCGTTCATACGGAGACCCTGCTGAGAGTCAGCGCAATAGGTCTCAGGGATACCCAGACGGGCAACGGAGAACGTGCTGCCAGCGGTGCCTGGGAACTTCGCATCGTCGTTGAAGTGCATACCGCGACCGAGCACCATGTGGCACTTCTCCTCCAGCGTCATTGCCTTCACGACTTCGTCAATGTTTGCCGCCGTCAGTGTCTGGGCGGACGTACGAAGGCTGTAGCCGCACAGAGCGGCCATAGCCATAACTACAACACAAAACTGATGAATCGAAAACTTTTTTGCCATATCTTACTGAATTAATTGTTAGTCGATGCAAATATACGAAATCTTTTTCAAATTCCGGGTGCAAAGTTCGTTATTATTTCATAAATGTGTTGTCTGTGGCGTTCTTTTGATTGTCCGACATGTTCAAAAACGCCTTCGCGCTTTCCAATTTGTTCAAATCCGTTCCGATTTGTTCAAAACCGTTCATTCTGATATGGCTTTCTTCCAACAGTTTGCGTTTATCTTCCATTATTGACACTTTTCTGCCAAACAAGAAAAAAAGTCTTTCCGTTTTCGTGCTGATTTGAAACTTTTTGCCTATCTTTGCAACATCAATTCAAAAGACAATGACTATTATGAGACTAAAAACAATGCTTGTGGCGGCCGTCGCCTGTCTGTTTACCATCACCCTGAGTGCACAATCCCAGCGCGAGACCGTCCGCCTCGACAAGGGCTGGAAGTTTGCTTTTGGCCATGCTGCCGATCCCCAGAAGGACTTCGGCTGCGGCACGGAGTACTTCAACTATCTGACGAAGGCCAACTCCATCCACAACGAGGGACCCTACTCCCGCAAGTTTGATGACTCCACCTGGCAGGAGGTGCAGATTCCCCACGACTGGGTGACGACCCTGCCCTATGCCCGTGAGGCGAGCCACTCCCACGGCTATAAGACCGTAGGCTGGAAATACCCTGCCACCAGCGTGGGCTGGTACCGCAAGGTCTTCACTATCGGCGAGGAGGACTTCGGCAAACGACTCCAACTGCGCTTCGACGGTATCTTCCGCAACGCCCAGGTGTGGTTCAACGGCTTCTACATGGGTACGGAGCCCAGCGGCTATGTCACACAGGTCTACGACATCACACCTTATATTAATTATGGTGGCGACAATTTCATCTGTGTCCGTGCCGACGCCTCGCTCGAGGAGGGTTGGTTCTATGAGGGTGCAGGCATCTATCGCGACGTGTGGCTCGAGAAGGCCGCCCAAGTCAGCGTGGCACCCTTCGGTACGTTCGTCTATGCCCAGGTTCAGGCACCCTATACGGATGCCGTGCTCACCGTCGAGACAGAGATACACAACAGTGGTCTGACGGCTCAGCAGTGCGAAATCTCTCAGCGCCTGCTTGATGCCGTCGGCCACGAAATCGCCAAGACCTCCGCTGCCAGTCTCAGCCTGAAGGCGAAGGAGACCTCCGCCACACAGCAGACGCTCACCGTCAGCCAGCCCCGTCTCTGGAGCCCCGCTGATCCTTATCTCTATCAGGTGGAGACGACCGTCAGCCAGAACGGCAAGGTGGTCGATGTCTATCTGACCACCACGGGCATCCGCTCCATCGCCTTCGATGCCCAGCGAGGCTTCCTCCTCAACGGCGAGCCGCTGAAGCTGAAGGGCGTCAACCTCCATCAGGACCATGCCGGCGTGGGCGCTGCCATCCCCGATGCTTTGCAAGCCTGGCGCATCAAGCAACTGAAACAGTTCGGCTGCAACGCCTACCGTGCCTCGCACAATCCCATGACACCCGCCCTGCTCGACATCTGCGACCGTGAAGGCATCCTCGTCATCGACGAGAACCGTCTGATGGGCATCAACGAGGAGCACCTGCGCCTTCTGGAGCGGATGATCAAGCGCGACAGGAATCATCCTTCGATCATCCTCTGGAGCGACGGCAACGAGGAGTGGGGACTGGAGAACACCATCCAAGGCACCCGTCTGGCCGAGGCGATGCGCGAATATACAAAGCTCTTCGACCCCACCCGTCCCAGTACGGTGGCGAATGCGGGAGGCACCGAACTCATCAAGGGCCTCGACGTCGTGGGCTTCAACTATATCGTCCAGAACGATGTCGACAACCGAAAGAAGGCCCATCCTGACTGGAAGATCGTAGGTACGGAAGAGACCACAGGCTGTGGCACACGTGGCTGGTATTTCAACTCGCCAGACTATCCTGGACGGATGGTTTCCATGAATCGCGACACCACCCATCACCATATGGAGAACGTCATCGAGCGCGGCTGGCAGTTCTATGCCGACCGTCCCTGGGCTGCCGGACTCTTCTACTGGACGGGCTTCGACTATCGTGGCGAGCCCAATCCCCTCGTCTTCCCTGCCCACGACTCCGAATTCGGCATCCTCGACTACTGCGGTTTCTGGAAAGACGAGGCGTGGTATTTGAAATCCTGGTGGACTGACGAACCCACGCTCCATATCTTCCCCCACTGGAACCTGCAGGGCCACGAGGGCGAGACCATCGAACTCTGGGCTTACAGCAACTGCGACGAGGTGGAACTCGTCGTCAACGGCCAAAAGCTCGGTCGTCAGACGATGCCCAAAAACGGACACCTGAAGTGGAACGCCGTCTATCAGCCTGGCCGCGTGGTGGCCTACGGCTATAAGAACGGCAAGCGCATCCTCACCGAGACCATCGAGACCACGAAGCCTGCCGCTAAGACCGTGCTCAAGGCAGACCGCAGCCAGATCGTCGCCGATGGTCGTGACCTCGCCGTCATCACCATCGAGGTGCAGGATCAGAAAGGCCACATCGTGCCCGACGCCTGTCCCGTGCTCACCTTCACCCTCACGGGTAACGGCCGCATCCTTGGTGCCGGCAATGGCGATCCCTCCTACCCCGGCCTCGACCATCCTGACGCTATGGACTGCCGACAGTTCACCATCCCTGCCTTCAACGGTCTGGCCCAACTGCTCATCCAGAGCACCGACGATGCCGGCACCCTGCAGCTCACCTGCACCTCCGAAGGCCTCAGCACTTCGACGCTCCAAATCACCACCACTAAATAACCGCATTTATCAGAATCGACTATGGATGCCAAAAGGATATTAAAGTTCCTGCGTCAGCTGGCAAAGAACAACAACCGCACATGGTTCCAGGAGCACAAGCAGGAGTACGACGCCGTACGGGCAGACTTCGAGCGCGGTGTAGAGCAGGCCATTCGCCGCATCGTCACCTTCGATCCCTCGGTCATCCACCTGACGGTGAAGGACTGCACATACAGGTTTTATCGCGACACCCGCTTCTCAAACGACAAGTCGCCTTACAAGAACCATCTTGGAGCCTATATCGCCGCTCATGGCAAGAAGGCTCTGCACGGGGGCTATTACATCCACTTGGAGCCTGGCCACTGTATGGTGGCATGTGGCAACTACTGGCTGCCCACCAACATTCTGACCTCCTGTCGCAATGAGATTATGTTGAACACTGCCGAGTGGCTACGTTGCGTCCAGAGTCCGGAGTTCCTGAAGTACTTCAGTAATCCCGACCCCACCAGCTTCCCCACGCCTACCGACGTGTCCAGCTGGGACCAGCCACAGGGTTTCGGCCTGGAACGCCTGAAGACCTGCCCGTCCGGATTCCCCCGCGACTGGAAATACGTGGACTATCTCCGTCAGAAGGACTACTGCTGTTGGCATCAGGTGCCCGACGACTTCTATCAAGGTGATGCCTGGCTCGATGCTATCGAACCCATGTTCCGTGCCGCCAAACCTATGATGGACATGATGAACAACGTGATCGACGACTACGAGTAACGTTACCTGCTATAAGCATATAGGACTCGCATCCCTGCGAGTCCTATATGCTAACTAATCAATAACCAAAAACCAAAAGCATTATGAAAAACTAACTCTAACTAACTCATGTATGAATCTTAAATCTGATGCAAAGTTACGGCGATTTTCATCTCATTCCAAACATTCCCGCTTATTTTTCTCCAACTTATAGCGACAACTCTCCCATCAGGCGACAAACTACCCAAACCGCCTCAAAATTTGTCGCCTGATAAGAAACGAACAGAATTATGGATGAAATCCGCAGCACCATCTCTCCGGAGATGAAGTTACAGATGGAGATGTCTGTGGCCATCGCCAACCGAATCTATGAAATCCTCGAGGACAAGGGGATGACGCAGAAAGAACTGGCAAGGCTTCTGGGCAAGACGGAGACCGAGGTAAGCAGATGGCTGTCAGGAACCCATAACCTGACGCTCTCCACCATCTGCAAGATCTCTGCCGCCCTCGACGAGGAAGTCGTAACCGTACCACGGAAAGATTTGGAACCCGAGTTAGTATAATCTTTATACTTTCTGCTGGCAAGAAGCTCTTCGCTATTTGTTCAAAGCCGTTGGCATAAATGTACACACCGTTCATGTCCCCGCTGTGTAAATATTTATGCGAGAAAAATGAGAATGTAATATGCTACTCGAAATCGGGGGATAGGTAGAAACAGATGTTTTCGCCTTTCTCGTGGTGTTTTGCGTTCTCAGCGGTGATGCGTATCTGATGGATGGTGGTGTCGTCGTGACGAACGGTATAGTCTAGCATCATCAGGAATGCACCCATCTTCTGATTGCCGTATTGCTCGGTCATATTCTGAATACTTAGTATCTTTACCTCCTTGTCATCTACGAATGCCTGAACCTTGAAATCCTCGAGCTTTACGGAATAGTCGATTACGCCATTGTTATTGTCGCGATATAGCTTTTCATCGTATTTCATTGCCTCGGTAGCACTCATCGGGCGCGTGTAAACCATCAGCGCATTGGTGCCTGTGGGACAGAATGCCGTGGTGCCATAAAGTTCAAGTCGGTGATAGCGAGGGTTGATAGTCAGATCCTTGTCGGCAATGATATTCCATGCCCAAAACTCCAGCCTTCGGTCTTGTTCTGGCAGTTTGCTGAATCGTACATACTCGTCCCACCTTACAGCAGTAAGAGCCATATATCGTCCTGGTTTTACATTATTAATAAGGTAGTACCCTGCACTATCGGTCGACACGCTATCCACGGCATGAAATCGCTTGTCCATCAGCATCACAGCGCAGTGGCTGATAGGCTTGCCATCAAAATCAGTGACACGGCCTGATATCTTGACGCTCTGCTGCGCTATTGCTGATATACAGGCCGTAGTCAAAAGTATATATAAAAAGAGTCTCTTTAATTTCATCTGATATAAATGGTTGTATAAGTTCTTTAAATAATCGCCGACAAAGATACACACAATT
Source organism: Prevotella sp. (assembly GCA_016284635.1). Classification (GTDB taxonomy): domain Bacteria; phylum Bacteroidota; class Bacteroidia; order Bacteroidales; family Bacteroidaceae; genus Prevotella. The sequence goes on along the minus strand of JAEEPF010000020.1, from coordinate 24,328 downwards.
CTTCATTCCGCCAAATATTAATGCGAGAAAAATGAGAATTGATTTTACATAGCGTTCCCCATTGTGTATTGCCAATCGTTGATGACAAAACGGTATGTTTCGCCATCAACAGGTATATCAAGAATCAGGTATGACGATTTCACAGGCTTAACGGCGATAAAGCCATTGTGCTCGGAGTGGTCGAAAATCGTGTTTGCCCGCCAGTAGCCTTCCTCAATTCGTTTCAGTTCCTGTTTGTTGTCATAGGAAGCCTCATCTATTCGTTTTTCCCTGCTTATCTCATTAAGATAGCGGGTATCAGCATCTTGAGGTCCGATGGCCTCGACTCCTGCAACAATTGTTTCAGTCAGGATGTTACTCCACCAAAAGGCATTACTAGTCTTTCTCATGTATTTCTCTGGCGTATAGATATCCAAGGAATCCTGCTCTAACAACGAAGCATCACCACCTTTCTCCAAAAAACGCTCAACCCGATAGCGGGTCTCCTTGTAAGTGTTTCCTGGTGCAGCATAGGCGTAGGCCCTGATTTCCTTTGGCTCGAACACAAAGTCGTGGCCGCTGTCATTGATGATAGTAATGTGAGGTTCGAATAGACCTCTTGGCGATGGGGCAACTACGATACTGATGCCCTGATTGGTACAGTAATACACACGATGGTTATCCTTGACATAAGTTTTGTATTCCTTGGCATCTTGTCCCGCCATCACACTAATACAACCGTATGCCATCAGCAAACACAATGAAATGATCTTCTTCATCTTCGTACAATTTAATTGTTTCTGCAAAAGTACAACCATTTCCAAAACCCACAATAAGGTTTCCCCTAAAAGAGGATAGGGAAATCCCTATTATTTAATTGGTCACGGTCACACGTGTGACCATGTGACCTTTTTTTGAAGATCGGTTCGAAATTATTTTACAAGTCGGAAAAGCAAGGAGAAAGGACGGACTTTAGATAGTCCAAACTGGGAGTTTGCAGTAACTAAACTCGGAGTTTACTTACTGTAAAGTCCCGTTTTCCTTAGCTCAGAACCGAAGCTTTTGTAACTGCTTGTATATCAAGTAGATGCTGAAACTTTGGGCAGAAATGCATTGTTGTGAATTTTGTTGACAAAATCTATTACAAGAAACGAAATGATCAAGACCTACTGTGTCCTGATAAATGAGGTGCAAGCAGAAAAACCATCAGACCTCCCGTCACCTTTGAAAATGCCTGTGTTTATCGGGGTTTCGGCACGGGAGGTCTTGTTTTGAGACCTCCCTTAGACCTCCCATAGACCTCCCGTCTGACCTCCCCAGCCTCAGGCAGTATGAAGCGGAACTACTTTGTAGTAGGCCACGTGCTATTGCACACAATTTACAATAGGTATGATGATTATCGGATCCTAAAGGAGAAACCATGGAGAGGTGACGGGAGGTCTACGGGAGATGTAGGGGAGGTCCTATTTGGAGACCTCCCGTCTTGAAACCCTGATAAACACAGGCATTTTCAAAGGCGACGGGAGGTCTCAGCACAAAATCAGTCACACGTGATTTTTATGCATTACAAAAGGATTCATTTTGCTATCCTGGCATAGCAAAATCGGGAGTATGCTCATAAGGGTATATAGTCAAGGGGCGTTCTGATGCCTTGCATGACAGCAAATGATACCTACTAACAGAGTAAGTAATGTTTAGTATACCCCCATAGAAGGCATCTCCAACAGAGTGACTTGGCATCTTAATGAGCCATAGATGGCGGGACTGACGATAGCACTTGGTTTTGGCGATGCCATCATTTTGTCTGAAATCCTTTGGTGGAATCAGAAAAAAGCACTATCTTTGTCGCCAAATAGCACAAAACTCATGGCAAAAAAAGAAATTACCGACAGTCGCGTGACGCTGTACCCGGACGGGAAATACCGCTGGGTGTACGAGGTGCCGATGCTGAAGAACCCGAGCATCCTGTTTGATGTATACTGGGTGCTGGGCATCAGCTTCGGACTGGTGTGGCTGCTGAATGTGATCTTCATCAGTTGCGAGGACGGCTTCAGTTTGGAAAGCCTGTGGGGCTTCTCGTCTGGACTCCTGATTCTGATGCTGGTGTTTGCCGTGATCGGCTACGTGGCGTATGTCATCGTGGCGTGGACCTACGGCTGGAAATACGTGGTGCTCTTCACGCTCGACGAAAAGGAGGTGGTACACCAGCAGATGCCCCGTCAGATGAAGAAGGCGAAGGTGCTGGGAGCACTGACGGCCCTTGTGGGTGCTGCTGCAGGCAAGCCCGGCGTAGTAGGATCGGGCATTCTCGCCTCCTCGCGCTCGACATCGACCTCCGTGCTTGCTAACGTGAAGCGCATCAAGGCCCGTCGCCGTCTGAACCTCATCAAGGTGAACCAACTGCTGAACAAGAACCGCGTCTTCGTGCCCGATGAGGACTTCGATTTCGTCTACGATTTCCTCTGCCAGCACTGTCCCAATGCCAAGAAATAACGTTCAATCTGCCCTATGCTGACGGAAAAGACCATGGAGAAGCTGCGGATACTCGCGGAGTCGGCGAAGTACGACGTGTCGTGCTCGTCGAGCGGTACCGTGCGCAAGGGCAAGCAGGGGATGGTGGGCTCGACGGTGGGAGGCGTGGGCATCTGCCACTCGTTTGCAGACGACGGAAGATGTATCTCACTGCTGAAGGTGATGCTGACGAACTACTGCATGTACGACTGCGCCTACTGCATCAATCGCCGCTCGAACGACATCAAGCGGGCGACGCTGAGTGTCAGCGAGTTAGAGGACATCACGATGGAGTTCTACCGCAGGAACTATATCGAGGGGCTCTTCCTGAGTAGCGGCGTGGTGCGCAACCCCGACTACACGATGGAGCGGCTGACGGCCATCGCAAGGGACTTAAGAACCGTGCATCGCTTCAACGGCTATATCCACCTGAAAAGCATCCCGGGCTGCTCGCAGGAACTGCTGAACGAAGCGGGACGCTATGCCGACCGTATGAGCGTGAACATTGAGATTCCCAAGGAGGAGTCGCTGAAGCTGCTGGCGCCGGAGAAGGACCACAAGAGCGTGTTTCAGCCGATGAAACTGATTCAGCAGGGGGTGCTCGAGAACAAGGAGGACCGGAAGAAGTACCGCCACGCACCACGATTCGTGCCTGCAGGACAGTCGACACAGATGATCGTGGGTGCCACGAAGGAGAGCGACAAGGACATCCTCACGATGTCGTCGATGCTCTACGGACAGCCCACGATGCGACGGGTGTATTACTCGGGCTACGTCAGCGTGAATACCTACGATCCCCGTCTGCCGATTCTGAAGCAGCCGCCGTTGGTGCGCGAGAACAGGCTGTATCAGGCAGACTGGCTGTTGCGGTTCTATCATTTCAAGGTGGAGGAGATCGTGGATGACCAGCATACGAACCTCGACCTCGAGGTTGATCCCAAACTCGCATGGGCGCTGAGACATCCGGAGGCGTTTCCTGTGGATATCAATACGGCGGACTATGAGCAGTTATTGCGTGTGCCTGGACTGGGTACGAAGTCGGCGTGGCTCATCGTGAACTCACGGAGATTCAACCGCCTGACGAGCTATGACCTGAAGAAGATGGGTGTGGTGATGAAAAAGGCGAAGTACTTTATCACCTGCAACGAACTGACCTCGCAATTCTCCCAGCCCATCATCGGCATCAACGAGTTGCGTCCAGAGCGCCTCCGCCCACTGCTCATCAGTAAGGCGCAACAAAAAAGAGCAGCGGAGGAATTACAGCTAAAGCTGGATTTCGAGGACTAAGACAACGGATTACACGGATTACACGGATTATGCGATGACGGTATATGTGTTTGACGGGACGATGGACGGGCTGCTGACGGCGGTGTTCGACGCGTATGCCCTGAAGGAGCAGCCGGAGGAGTTGCTGAAGAGCGGCGACGCGTTGCCGTTGTTCTGTGAGCGGACCTATCAGGTGGCGACGGATGAGGAGAAGGCACAGAGGGTGTGGGCAGGACTGGAGAAACGGCTGGAGCGCGAGGCGCTGAAACTGATATCGGTCAGTTGGCTGTCGGAAGTGAGGGAACTGAATACGCCATTGTTCCATTATATATATAAGGTGTTCAAGTTGGGGGATATTGCCAGGAACTTTGCAGACCCCGATGTGCTCAACGTGACGAATATTGCAAGGAGGGTGCTGCATGAGCAGTTGAGGATGAAACAGTTCATACGCTTCCAGAAGGCGAAGGACGGTACGTATCTCGCTGTTGTGGCTCCCGATCATAATGTGCTGCCACTGATTACTGATCATTTCAGCGACCGATTTAATGATCAGGCGTGGCTTATCTATGATGCCAAGCGACATTATGGCTATTATTATGACGGAGGTACGGGGGCACAGGGGTGCGGAGGTACGAAGCCGATACGCATCACGTTTGAGAATGAAGCAGCCGTTCCCTTCAGCTTAGAGAACGGCAAACTCAATGAGGATGTATTGAGTAGCGACGACCAGCTGTTACAGGATCTGTGGCGCACCTATTTCAAGGCCATCTGCATCAAGGAACGCATGAACCCGCGCAAGCAATTGAAAGATATGCCCAGACGGTATTGGAAGTATATGACGGAAAAGCAGTAGTATTTATTTCTCCCCCTGAGTAGGGGGAGTCAGAGGGGGTCTGAGCAAGGGAGTAATGAAGCTGTTCAGACCACCCCTAACCCCTCCTAACTTAGGAGGGGAAAAAGTTACCTCATCTTGATACACATCTTCGTGAGATCGTCGGAGGGTTCGGCATCGCCGACAAACTCCTCAACGGCACGGTGGATGGACTCTGAGGTCTGGCGGGCATCGCCCCAGTCCTTCTGCAACAACTCGCGCAGACGGTCTTCGCCAAACTGTTCCTTATGGATATTCTCGGCCTCGTTGATACCATCGGTATAGACGAAGAGCGTCCTGCCGTGCATATCGGCCACTTCCTCACCCGCGAAGTTCACTTCCGGCCACAGGCCGATAGGCGCATTAGCCTCCATCTTCATATATTCGCCGTCGAGAAGCGGGGGATTATGGCCTGCGTTGCAGTACTCCATGTGACCAGACTTGAGGTTGATGAGTCCGATGAACATCGTGACGAACATACCCTGATCGTTGTCCTCAGCCAAAGCGTGGTTCAGACGGCTGGCGATGGCTTCCGGCTGTAGACGGCCGTCCACTAGTGTGCGGAACATACGTGTCACCTCAGCCATAAAGAGGGCAGCCGGCACACCCTTGCCGCTGACGTCGCCCACGCAGAAGTAAAGCAGATCGTCGATGAGGGCATAGCCGTAGAGGTCGCCACCCACTTCCTTCGCAGGCGTCATCATCGCATAGAGATCCACATCTCTGCGACGGGGGAAGACGTGCGGAAGCATACGCTTCTGGATCTCACGGGCGATGCGGAGTTCACTCTCGATGCGCTCCTTCGCCTTCGTGGTCTCTTCCAGCTGGTCGTAGGCCGCCTGCAACTTGCTGTTGGCAGCCTTCATGTGCTTCGTATGCTTGTTGCTGCGATAGCCGTAGAAAGCTAGGAAGGCAATGACGAGAGCGGCGATGACAGCACCTGCCGTGAGCATCACATGATTCTTTGCCAACTTCATCTCCTTCGCATCGTTCTCGGCGTAGGTGAGGGTAAGCTCGGCATCGAACTCGTTCGTCTGCGCACGGGCCTCCGACGACTGGATGGAGTCGATGACCGCACGGGTCTGCTTCTGCCAATAGAGGGCCTGCTTCAAGTCGCCCATGTGTTCGTAGATAGAGGCTTTCTGGGCACATTTGTTCTGTTGATGGATCAGCTTGTCAGCACGCTGCAGGGCCAGCTGCCACTGTTTGCGGTTCTTCGCCTGATAGACATTGATGAGCTCGCCGAAGAGTCCACCCTGTCCTCCGAACTCGGCAATCAGCTGAGCACGCTCCTTATAGGCCTCCTCGAAACCAAGGCTATCACCCTCGTTATAGCGGGCCAGACATTTATACGACCAAGCCGTGATCTGGTTCATTGGGATGATGCCGGGCTCTTCAAGCGCCTTACGGGCATACTCCTTCACCTCCTCGTAGTCCTTCCTGTGGAGGGCCGTCTCACAAAGACCTAAGTAACAGGGGGCCGCACTCTCATCAGTCAAGTATTGCTCCTTCAGTTTCAGTGCCTGGTGGAAACTCTTCTCTGCCAGTCCCATGTTGCCAGACTGTTCACGGATGGTGCCTAAGGTAAAGGTGGCGAAGTACATGCCGATGTTGCTCTTGTTCTCCTTGGCGTGATGATAGATGGCATGTGACAACTCGACGCCTTTCTGACGATCGACGTACTCGAACATATAAATGGCCTCGTAGCTGCAGGCACGATAGTATGTCTCCTGATATTCAGAGAACTCGGTGGCTGTCTTGATCCGCTGTATAGTCTCGAAAAAGTTTTCCGTATCTCGCGTACTGTACGCACGGTAGGCTTCATCGGTAATAGACTGGAGTTTAGGAGGCAACTGCTCTCCTGCCCAATGGTGAGAGGCTCCTGTTGCCAGCAACAGGATTATCAGAAACAGCACACGAGCGATCTTCTTCATACACGGTCTTTTTTAGCAAACAGCAAAAAGTTTGTCTTATTTCGCTGCAAAAGTACGAAGAAATCTTAAAACCACAAAAGAATTATTCTTTTTTTACAAAGATAACCTACGGATTATACGGATTAACCATCAACTGATGACCAGTAGGTTAGAAATCCGTAAAATCCGTATAATCCGTAGGAAACAGAAACGAATTAACGTTTCAGAAGGTTCAACGGGGTTTGGGGTTTCAGGACATCGTTGGCCTTGACGGTGCTGGCCTTGACGGCAGCAGGCAGTGTAGCCTTGATGTCAGCAGAAGAAGCACCTACGAGGAACTGGTACTCACCCTCGGCGACCACCCATGCAGAGGCGGCTTCGTCGAACGAGGCGAGATCGGTAGCCTTCACGTTGAGCGTGATGGTCTCACTCTCACCGGGCTTCAGGTTCTTCGTCTTGGCGAAGGCCTTCAGTTCCTTCACGGGCTTGTTGGCAGCCTTGGAGTCAGGTGCAGCGACGTAGAGTTCTACGACTTCCTTGCCCTCACGATCTCCAGTGTTCTTGACGGTGACGGTGACCTCGTAGCCCTCGCCCTTGTCAGCAACCTTGGCATCGGCATACTCGAAGGTGGTGTAGCTCAGACCATAACCGAAGGGATAAGCCACGGGCACCTCGAAGGCGTCGAAATAACGATAGCCGACATAGATGTCTTCCTCGTACTCGGTATAGTCGACGGTGCGGACATTACCCTTCTGTCCCTGGTTCATCATATCGATGCGGGGATCCTGATCGATGGGGAAGTTCTTGGAAGAGTAAGCATCGGTGAAGCGGACGGGCCACGTCATTGTGAACTTACCAGAGGGCGACTGCTTGCCACTCAGCACATCAACGACAGAGTTACCACCCTCCTGTCCTGCCTGCCAGGCACAGAGGATAGCATCGGGCAGATCCCTCCACGATGTTGTCTCGATAACACCGCCGATGTTCAGCAGCACCACCACCTGCTTGCCAGCCTTGTGATAGACGTCGCACACCTGCTCGATGAGCGAACGCTCAGAGGCACTGAGGTTGAAGTTGGAGACATTACGATCGAGGAACTCACCGGAGAGACGTCCGAGAGTGATCACAGCGACATCAGCCTTGGCAGCCTGAGCCGCGAGTTCATCAGCGGTGAAGAGTTTCTCTGCGGGCAGCGGCTGGGGCAGGAACTTCACGAGCATAGCGGTCTTCGGATCCTTCTTGGCAGCCTCCTCGGCAGCAAGTTCTGCAGCCTTCTTGGCATCAGCGATATAGGTCTCGTAGGTGGTCTTCAGTTCCTCAGAGACGATGTAGCCACCGTTCTTCAGACCGTCGAGCAGAGAGACGACATAGGCGTGGTTCACATTACCAGAACCAGTACCGCCGGCGATGAAGTCGTAAGAGGTGTTGCCATAGAGGGCGACGTTCTTCACGGCCTCAGCAAAAGGCAGGGCCTTCTCATTCTTCATCAGCACCATACCCTCGGCAGCAGACTGACGAGTAACCTCGGCGTGAGCCTTGAGGTCGGGCTTGTTGGAGAACTCATAACCCTGATAGCGGGGGCTCTTCTCGATGAGGTTGAGGATGCGGGCCACGTTGCGGTCGAGATCGGCCTCAGCGAGTTTGCCGCTCTTCACACCTGCGACGATAGAGTCGAACTGCTCATCCTTACCAGGCTGCAGCATATCGTTACCAGCCCACATCTGCTTAGCACCGTCCTTACCACCGAACCAGTCGGTCATCACGGTTCCCTCATAGCCCCACTCATCGCGGAGGATGGTCTGCACGAGGTCCTTGCTCTCAGAGCTATAGACACCGTTGATATAATTATAAGAGGTCATCACCGTCCAGGGCTTGCTCTCCTTGATGGCGATCTCGAAACCTTTGAGGTAGATCTCGCGGAGGGCACGCTGGGAGATACGGGCATCGTTGTTCATGCGGTTCGTCTCCTGGTTGTTGGCGGCGAAGTGCTTGATGCTCGTGCCGACATCGTTCTTCTGGACACCAGTGATGTAGGCACCAGCGGTCTTACCGGCCACCACGGGATCCTCAGAATAGTACTCGAAGTTACGTCCGCAGAGGGGGTTACGCATGATGTTCAGGGCAGGAGCCAGCAGCACGTCGGCACCATACTCCTTCACCTCTTCGCCGATAGCTTCACCAACCTCCTCCACGAGCTGGGTGTTCCAGGTAGAGGCGAGCAGAGTGCCGATGGGGAAGTGTGTGCAGTAATAGGTAGCAGAATCACCTTCACGAGTTGCATCGATACGGAGTCCGGCAGGACCGTCAGCGAGTACGATAGCAGGAATGCCGAGAGAGTCGAGAGGATAGGTGGTACCAGCGGCACCAGGTACGAGACTGCGGGTAGCGCCGATGACGGCGTCATTGCCAGAGAAGCCGGCCATACCTGTTCCGATGACGAAATGGGCCTTGTCTTCGAGAGACATCTTGGACATCACTTCCTCCTGATTGAGGGTCTTCTGGACAGGGGCTTTGTCGGTTGTGCTACAACCGACCACAACGACAGCTGCTGCTGCGAGACTTAAAATTACGGATTTCTTCATAATGCTTTTTTTATTTTGCAACGGACTACAGGACTATAGGACTTTTTTGCGTATAGTCCTTAAGTCGTGTAGTCCGTTGCTAATTAATTATTTAAAGAGTAATGGAGTAAACTCTGAGAGGTAGATACGCCAGTTGCGCCAGATGTGGCCACCCTCGGTCTCGAGGTAGGTATACTTGTGACCCTTGGAGTCGAGATAAGCGCGCAGGTCGGTGTTGTTCTTGTAGAGGAAGTCGGTCTTGCCGATGCCAATCCAGAAGAGGTTGGGCTTCTTGGCGAAGAGACCGTCGATCTTCTTGTCGCGGTCAGCGTAGATGTTGGGGAATCCGTTAGGATCAGCCTGCTGCTGGTCTACGGCTGCTGAGAAGAGTCCTACATATCCGAACATATCCGGATTGTTGATGCTGATGAAGAGGCTGTGGAAGCCACCCATCGACAGACCTGCGATGGCACGATGAGCCTTGTCCTTCTTCACACGGTAGGTCTTCTCGACAAACTTCACCACATCGGGGAAGGCAGTCTCGAACGAACCCTCCATCGTCTTGGGGAGCATCATCGTGGGCACCTTGAAGCCCTCAGAGGTCTCACCCGGGCAAGCCTCCTGCGAGATGTTGCCGTTGGTCATCACCACGAGCATCGGCTCAGCCTTGCCCTGGGCAATAAGATTGTCGAGGATCTGGGCAGCACGTCCGAGTTCGCTCCACGCGTTCTCGTCGCCACCGATACCATGCAACAGGTAGAGCACAGGATACTCCTTGCCGCTGGTCTCATAGCCTGCAGGGGTATAGACCGTCACGCGACGTGTCAGACCAGCCGTAGGACTCTCGTACCAGATCTTGCTCACGGTACCATGAGCCACCTTGTTCACCTTATAGAGATCTGCACGGGCGTCGCCACCAACGAGCAGCACACTGAACAGATTGTTGATGTCGCGGATATTGTAGACGTTCAGCGGATCGATGATCTTCACGCCATCCACCATCATATTATAGGTATAGAGCTCGGGCTTCAGTGGCTCGGAGGTGAAACTCCACACACCCTTGTCGTCCTTCACGAGATCCACCACGCCAGGAGCGTCGTAGGTGTTACCACCAAACTCAATCTTCTTCGGGGGGAGGAAGTCGCCAGTAATCTCCACCTTCTGTGCCTGTGGGGCAATCATGTTGAAGGTAACGGTGTTGTCGGCATTCACTACGGGAGAAGCCACCTGCGGGCCTTGTCCCCAACTGAGGTTCTGCTGAGCCTGTGCTGCCGTACCCATCAGGCAGAGGGCAGCCAAAATCATTAGTTTTCTCATTGTCATTTTATAATTAGCTATTCAACGGTGCAAAGATACATAAATTATTTGAAATACTTGCCAAGTTTTGCCATAAATTTTGGATAACATCCCTTCCAGAAGGCCCAATCGTGGACACCAGAGCGCTCGATGTACTCAAATTTGTCAAAGCCGATGGACTGGATGGTGCCGGCGAGCCAAGGACACATATCATAGACGGTGGTATCCTCCGTGCCTACTTCCATCGTCAAGTCAGGCAGTTCGGCTACATTAGCAGCAGGATAGAGCTCGAAGAGGTTGGGCAGGCCGTCGATATAGCAGGCAGGACTCATGGCGTATGCACAGCAGAACATCTCGGGATGCTTGACAGCGTAGTAGAGTGTGCCGTAGCCACCCATCGACAGACCACCGACGGCACGCTTGGACTTGTCGCCGCCAACGTTGAACGTAGCTTCGATAGTAGGAATGAGTTCGTTAAAGAAATAATCCTCATAGGCCATTCCGTCCTGATAGCCGTTGCAGTAGAAGGTCTGCATGGCATCGGGGGTAATGACCACCATCTTGCCTACTTCGCCGTTGCTGATGGCAGCACTGGTGAGAGTAGCCATATCGCCCTTGTCGAGCCATGAGTTGTTGTCGTCGCCATAGCCGTGCAGCAGATAGAGCACGGGGAGCGTAGTCTGGCCGTCGTAACCCTCTGGGAAATAGACGGAGTACTTCATCTCACGACCTAAGATCTGAGAATTGACGGCAAAGTCTCTCATCACCGCTCCCTTCACCTCAAGGAAGGAAACGAACATAATGTTGAACGATCCTGTGCCTGTTGCGCCTGTCACATCAGTCGTACCAAGGTCTGTGCCCTTGAACGAGTAGAGCGTACTGCCGTCGATGCCTGTGGTAGTGGTGATCTGTACGGTGCCGCCACCTGTCAGATACTGCATCTTTCCGGCTGGATCCAGATAACTGCTACCGCCAGCCATACCGTAATCCGGCAGAGAGTAGCCTGCGCTGATCTGCATAGGATCGTGGGCATCGCCAACGATGGTGTAAGAGCCCGTGAGCTGCTCTGGCGTCTTGTCGTTACCGTTGATGACGTCGAACGTAGCTACCTGAGCACCTGTGGGATCACTGACGGTAATCGTGTACTTGGAGACTTCAGGATAGGTTGTTGTCTGCCAAGTGGTCCAGTCCATAATGGCTACTTCACTTGTCTGGATGCTCATGGTGTAGCCGCTGGGCTCAGGATCATCCTCACCGACGACGAAGGACAACGGGCCTTTGTAGTAGATCTTATACGCTCTATTGTCGGTGGTTTCCACCAGACCATTGATGAAATAGGTACCCTCCACGAGGTTCACGTCAATATTACCATCATTGATAGTGGCGCTATTGACGGTACCGGTGTAGGTACCGGCACTCTCGGTTGTATAGTCAAGTACAAACGTTCCTTCGCCGAGGATCCAATCCTTGGTACGGAAACTGAGAGCCAGCGTACAACCGTCGGTATCGGTAAACTGGATGTTCAGAGCCTTCACGCCCTTGCCCAGCTTCTGGGTGGGCTGAACGGTGGCATTGTCGAAGGTACACCAGGTGATGTCGCTGAACTCACCATTGAGGCCTTCTATGGAGTCGTTTTCACAACTTACCAGGAGGTAAGGGGTGAGAAGTAAGAGGTAAGAGAATACTCCTGCAATTACCTTATTATATAATGTCTTCATAATTATCAATTTTCAATTATCAATTATCAATTAATTCACAGATTACCATCCGGGATTCTTTTGCATGTTCGGATTAAGTTCAATCTCCTTCAGAGGGATGGGCAGGAGCCAGTTTCTCTCCTTGAAGCCGTAGTTCTGGTTCTTGTACTGCCACTCAACGCCAGTCGTAGAGAAGACGGGTATTTCCTTACCCTGATCCTTCATCGCCTTGTCTGCATCGCGCCAGCGGATGAGGTCCTGATAGCGTACGGCCTCGTTGCAGAGTTCGAAACGCTTCTCGTTCTTGATGTCGTCGAGAGAGACACTTGAGAGAGCACTCTCCTTGGCACGCTCACGGATCTGATTGATGTAGTTCAGTGCCTTACTGCTGTTGCCAGCCTGCAACTGAGCCTCAGCAGCCAAGAGCAGCACCTCAGCATAGCGCATCACCTTCAGGTCGGTGAACTGGAAGCACTGGAAACCAGAGAAGTCGATCACGAGGTCGCTCTTGAGCGACTGGTTCTTAAAGAGGAAGACACCCTCGCTGCCATAGAGATACTTACCAGCCTGCAGCGTGACACCGAAGTTGGTCACCTGATCGTAGTTCATGATCGTCTTTGCCAGACGAGCACCGTTGGTACCCTCCCACGCCACGAAATCATCATAGAGCGCCTTGCGGGGATTCATGAATCCATACATACCCTGTGCCAGGACCTCGGCAGCCTCTCCGCTATAGGTGAGCTTGTCTGTACGCCAACCCTGCATGATGAAGAGGAAGTCCATGCTCATATTCTCCTGGTCGTTGCGCTTCTGGAGTTCGAAGAGCGACTCACAGTTGTTGTTGTAAAGCGCATGGAACTGCATGTCGTACTCACCTGCGAAAAGTTCGTATTTGCCAGAGTTGATCACATTGTCGAGCATGGCGGCAGCCTCGCTGTACTTTCCTTGGAAGAGATAAGCCTTGCCGAGGAATGCCTGTGCCGTCTCCTTGGTGATGCGGATGCCTGTCTCCTCATCGCTGGCACTGGTCTTTGAAGGCAGTGTACCGCTATTGATGGCCTCAGTGAGGTCGCTCTCCACGAGTGCCCACGTCTCAGAAGGATCGCTGTTGGGCTTACGGTATTCGCCCGGCTCCAACAGATGGTCAACGACGGGAGCCGTTCCCCAGAGGGTGACGAGTTCGAAGTGAGCCCATGCACGGAACACTTTGGCCTCGTTGATGGCACGCTTGGCAACGGCTGTCTCGCCCTCCACCTTGTCGATGATGAGATTTGCCTTGTAGATGACGCCGTAGAGACCTGAATAGAGGCTCTGAATCATGCTGTGGTCTGAGTCGAAGGTGTACTCGTTGAGTTTCTCCATCTCACCGTTGTCACCACGTGAGCCACCGCCTGCATACAAGTCGTCAGAGAGAAGGTTCTTGGTGAAGAACCAGTTATAGTAGAGGTCTCTCATCTCGGTATAGAGAGAGGCCGTAGCCTGCATCACGTTCTCATCGTTGGTATAGAAGTCATCCATACTGCCCAGATTGCCGTGCTTCTGAATGTCGAGCTTGTCTTCGCAGGAAACAAAGCTAATTGACAATAAAGCAACCAATGCGATAAATAATATATTCTTTTTCATTTTCTTCTGTTTTTTAATGGAAACTAATTCCCGTAATCAATCGTAATTGTCCGTAATTATAATTATGGTAAATTATGGTAATTTGTTTCTTTATTTAGAATTCGATATTCAGACCAAATACGAGCTTCTTGGATGTAGGATATCCACCCTTGTCAATACCCATACCCGACGTAGAGTTGGCCGAAGCCTCAGGATCGAATCCGGGATAGCTGGAGATGGTGAAGAAGTCGTCGAGAGAAGCATAGATACGTGCGTGGTTCATATAAACCTTCTTGATGAGGCTCTTGGGGAGTGTGTAACCTAGCTGGATCTGCTTCACCTTGAAGTATGATCCGTTGTAGACCATGGCATCAGAGTCAGCGTATTTGTCCATATCGGCAGCACCAGCCTTGGGCACCGTACCGTTGGGATTGTCAACGGTCCAGCGGTTGTCGTAGAACACTTCCTTCAGACGGTTGGAAGAAGCGTAGTCAGGACGGTTGATACAGTTGAAGATCTTGTTGCCTACGGCACCCGTACCGAAGACGGTCAGGTCGATGCCCTTCCAGGCAGCCGTCAGTGTGAGACCGTATGTGACGTCGGGGATGGCATCGCCGATATAGGTACGGTCAGCATCGGTAATCATACCGTCGCCGTCGAGGTCCGTGAAGGTGGGATTACCTGTCTCTGGATCCACACCGGCGAACTTATAGCCGCGGAAGTAGTAGACGGGATAGCCCTGCTCGAAGTAGGTCACGGTATAGGTGTGGAAGGTGCTACCGCTCAGACGGGTGATAGAAGGATCGATATAGGTCACCTCATTGGTCAGTGTAGAGAGGTTAGCACGGACGCTGTAGCTGAAGTCGCCAATATGGTCGCGCCAGCCGAGATCGAACTCGAAGCCCTTGTTCTCCACGTTACCGGCGTTCAGGGGCGACGTGCTGCCACCGATGATGAGTGAAGGTGTGGTACCCCATACCAGCAGGTCCTTAGTCTTCTTGATGAAGTAGTCGATGCCGAAGGTCATGCGTCCGCCGAAGAGGATGCCGTCGAGACCGAAGTTCAGCTGCTCAGAAGTCTCCCACTTCAGGTCTTCGTTACCCATCGTTGAGGGAGCGGCGGCCTGCGTGTAGCTGATGCCAGAGGTGAAGGGATAGAGTCCGCCCAGTGCCATGTCGGTGCTGTAGCTGTATCCGCTGAGGGCGGAGAGGCTACCGTTCTGACCCCACGATGCACGGAACTTCAGGCTGTCGAACCACTTCTTGATCGGATTGAAGAATTTCTCTTCGCTGATGGTCCAACCTACGGACACTGCGGGGAAATAGCCCCAACGGGTCTTCTTCGAGAGCTTCGAGAGGTCGGCAGCATCAGCACGGAGCGAAGCCTGCAGGAGGTAGCGGCCCAGATAGTCGTAGCCCACACGTCCGAACCAGGAGTACTTGGTGCTCTCTGTGGTCTCACCGCTCACGCCCTTCACGGCTGAGGCGTTGGCATAGTTCAGATAGTAGAACAGCGGATCGTTCTTCTTCAGGGCATCCTCCGTTCCGTCGTTCGACAGAGAGCCTGACACATTGTCGCTGGATGATTTCTGGAACGACATACCGACCATTGCTGAGACGGTGTGGCCGCCAAAGGTCTTCATATAATTGGCGAAGTTCTCCCACTGGTAGTAGATCGAAGTGGATGAACTGGCGCTGAAGTCGAGATAGTCGCGGCTCTGCACGGAGTTGCCGTAGAAAGGCAGTGAGGCGCCGCTGTTGCGTGTACCGCTCAGACGATAGCCGAAGCGTGAAGTAAAGGTGAAGCCCTGGAAAGGCGTGAAGTCACCGTAGATAGATCCGTTCACGTTGAAGCCTGTGGTCTTCGAGGTGTTGTTGTCGCGCATGATGAGGGGGTTGTACTGCTCACCGGCATAGAACTTGGAGATGCCGTAGTAGTCGCCGTTCTCATCCTGCAGCAGATGCTTGCCCTGTGACATGACGTATGCCATCTCGTAAGGCAGATCCTCGGAGGAGTATGTGACAGGAGTCAGCGGGTCGAGCATCAGGATAGAGGTCAGCAGTGAGCCGTACTCGCTGCTTGAAGATACCGTACGCACGTCGTACTTCTCAATCTGGTTCGTCGTACCCACTTTCAGCCAGTCCTTGATCTTATACTCACCGTTGATGGTAGCCGTCAGACGCTTGTAGACGTCGGCATCACCCTTCACGATACCGTTATTCTTAAGGTACGCGAGCGAGAGGAAGTAGTTGCCGCGGTCGTTACCGCCGGTGAATGAGATGGAGTGCTTCTGCATGTGGCCGTGGTTGAAGGCTGCATCAGTCCAAGAAGTGTTCGTCACACCGTCCCAGTTCCTCAGCAGATAGTCCTTCGTGAAGATGTTACCCTCGTCCATATAGTTGATGTACTGCTCAGAGTTCAGCATCTTCGGGATACGTGCGAGGCTCTCGTCCGTCCACTGGAAGTCGTACGTGATCTTTCCCTCACCGGGCTTACCCTTCTTGGTGGTGATGAGCACGACGCCGTTACCAGCCTCGGCACCGTAGATGGCAGCCGATGCAGCGTCCTTCAGGATTTCCATGGAGGCGATGGTCGAGGGGTCGATACCGCTGATGTCGCTCAGACGTACACCGTCAACCACGTAGAGAGGCTCGGAACTTACATTAGAGGAATAACCGCGCACACGTACGGTAGGAGATGAACCCGGTGCAGCTGAGGTGTTGATCACCTGCACACCCGAGGTCTTACCCTGCAGGGCCTGCTGGGCGTTGACGATGGTACGGTTCTCGATGTCCTCGGGCTTCACCTGCGAGATGGCACCTGTCACAGAACTCTTCTTCTGTACACCATAACCCACGACCACCACTTCGTCCAGCACCTTGTTGTCTGGCTTCAGGCTGATGGTCATACCGTTCTTAGCGGCCACTTCCTGAGTCTCGTAGCCGATGTAGGAGACGACGATGGTCTGTCCGGCCTTCACGTTGAGGGTGAAGTTACCGTCGAAGTCGGTGATGGTGGCGTTCTTGGCGTCAGCCTTGTCGCTGACGGTCGCACCGATCACGGCCTCACCGTTCTCGTCAATCACAGTGCCCTTGATTCCCTGGGCGAAGGATGTAGCTGACACGAATAGTGCCATCAACATCATCAGAATACTGCTCTTTTTCATTGAGTCTTTAATTGTTAGTTTAAAAATGTTAGAAATAAAATTGTTCAATCCAAGTTGGCCTTGCGGCCGATTTCGGGTGCAAAAGTAGTTATTATTCTTATTTCTATCATTTCAAGGCGTTCTTTTGATTGTCGCCTGTGTTCAAAAGTGTTTTCCGGCGTTTCAATTTGTTCAAAATCGTTCCGATTTGTTCAAATCTGGGGATTTGTAAGGCTAAGGAATACAGGAATTTAGGAATTTTTATTCTCAATTATTCAATTTTCAATTATTTTTCTTAACTTTGCACACAGCAAACCTAAATGCGTATGAATAAGACGATAAAGATGGCGGTTGGACTGTTGGCTTTGGTCCTGCTCTCCTGCCAGAAGACGGAGCCGCAGCAGCAGCGCGACAAGGACGAGGAGAACGGCTTTGTCGTGGCGCAGGAGCTGTCGAACAGCCGTGTGCAGTGCATCGCGGAGGACAAGGCGGGACAGCTGTGGATAGGCACGTTCCGAGGTCTGAACCGCTACGACGGCCACGAGTACCACCAATACTTCTGCGCTGACGACACGACGGGACTGCCTGACAACCAGATCAAGGACGTGCTCTGCGACCAGCAGGGACAGCTCTGGGTGGCGACGGTAAACGGCGTCTGCCGCTACACCCGCCAGGACTGCTTCAAACGCATCGACGTGAAATCGTCGAACCTGAACATCCAGAAACTCCTTCAGGACAGCAAAGGGCGTATCTTTATCTATAACGGTACGGAGGTGATGCACTACGACGACCAGCTGCAGGCCTTCCACACCATCATCCAGCGTCAGATGGAGCGCCAGCAATGGACCTGGGGCAACTGCATCATCGACGCCTCAGACCAGATACTCATCACCGAGAGCCAGCGCATCCTCATCTACGAGCCCACGACGTTCAAGCTGAAGCATGAGGTGAACTTCGACGATCAGTATTTCTTCTACTCCGAGATGCTTTCCAACGGACTGATGATCCTCTCCGGCTACGGCAACCTGCGGCTGTTTGATACGAAGTCGGTAAAGATCGTGCCCATCGCCCCTGAGATGGAGGCCAGGCTGATGGCCCACAACAGCATCATCCAGGCGGCACGGCTGCTGGAAGACAATACTATCCTGCTCAGCACGTCGAAGAACGGTATGTTCGAACTGAACCTACTGGCGCAGACGCTGCACGGCGAGGGCGACGCGGGCTTCACGCGACCCGTGCCTGACGCGATGGTGACACAGGTGTTCCAGGACTCCAGGAAGAACGTGTGGCTGGGCACCTACGACAAGGGGCTCTTCGCCGACTACTACTATAAGGAGAAGTTCGGCGGCTCGGACAACTACCTGAACCGCACAATCGACAACTCCAGCGTGCTCGCCGTCGCCACAGACCGACAGCAGAACCTCTGGATCAGCACCCTGCTGAAAGGGCTCTATGTGTACCACCTTGACACGCAGAAGGCGGAACTCGTTCCCCTCGAGGGACTGCCTGCCGGAGAACAGAAGAACGCCGTGACGCACATCTTCTGCGACCGCGACGGAGGGCTGTGGCTCTCTGTGGGCAGCATCGTGATGAAGTGCCGATATGAAGGGGGAAGGCTCGCCATACTCAGTCAGACGCCCGTGCCTGGGGCGATGGACTTCGAACAGACGGACGACGGGACGGTATGGGTCTCGACGAGCACGAATGATATCGTGGGGTTTAGGAGAGAAGGAGTCAGGAGTCAGGAGTCAGGAGTCAGGAGTCAGGAGTCAGGAGTCAGGAGTCAGGAGCCAGGAGTCAGGAGTCAGGAGCCGATCGTGAAGCAGGCATTTAATGCTGACTTCTGCTTCATTCCCTCGCTGCTGAAACTCAACGACGGACAGATGCTCATCTCAGCCTTCTTCCAGAAGATCGTGAAGATGAACCCGCAGACGGGCAAACTCAGCGAACTCGACATCCCCACGATGGCACAGTGCATCCGCCGCAGTGTCTATATCCCCACCGACATGCTGCAGGACTCGCAGGGCGACGTGTGGATAGGCACCGTGAGCAACGGCCTGCTGCGCTATAACCCCAAGACCAACGAGATGACACGTATTGCTGGCCTCTCCTGCTCTGACGTGGGCAGCATCGAGGAAGACCGTCAGGGGAATATCTGGGTGGCCACGATGAAGGGTCTGAACCGCTGGGACCGTAAGACAGGACGCATCACCTCGCTATACAAGGCCGACGGCATCGGTGGCGACGAGTTTACAGACCGTGCCTCGTGCCAATTGCCCAACGGCAGTCTCGTCTTCGGCAGCACGGACGGCATCACGATGTTCAACCCCGAAGACATCGACACGCTACGACAGTTGCCCATCCGCTTCTGCGACCTGAAGATCCACAACCAACTGGTGCGTCCTGCCACCGACGGCCCTATCGACGCCCTACTCGACAGTTGCCGTGAGGTGCGCCTCGCCCACAACCAGAACAGTTTCAGCCTCTCGTTTACGGCCCTCGACTTCGGCGAATACGAACGCGTACATTATTATTTTAAGATGGACGGCTTCGACAGCGACTGGATCGATGCGGGCAACACCCACGCCGCCAGCTACGCCAACCTGCCTACGGGCAACTACACCTTCCGCGTGAAAGCCACCGATGACACCAGCGACGAGATTATATCCGACGAGCGTACCCTGCGTGTGGTCGTAGAGCCTGCTCCCGCCAATGCCTGGTGGGCCTGGTGCATCTATCTCGCCCTCGCCGCTGCCCTCGTCTGGTATCTCTACCGCAATGCCCGCCGCGTGGTGGCTGCCCATCGTGCTGCCCGTCAGGCTCAGATGGAGAAGGAGCAGGAGTTGCGCACGAACCAGATGAACATGAGTTTCTTTGCGAACATCGCCCACGAGTTCCGTACGCCGTTGACGATGATAGCGGGTCCAGTGGGACAGGTCGTGAAGAGCGAACGCCTCAGTGGCGACGACAAGAGTCTGCTGACCATCGCCAACCGAAATATCCAAAGGATGTTCAAGCTCGTGAACCAGTTGATGGACTTCAACAAGCTTGAGAACGACACGCTGCGGCTGAGCGTCGAACAGCTCGACGTGGTGAAGGTGATCAACGGCGTGTGCGACTACTTCATCTACAATGCGCAGGAGAGGGGCGTCACCATCAACCGCTTCGGCATGGAGGATGCCTTAATGGCGTGGACGGATGGCGACAAGCTGGAGAAGATTCTCACGAACCTCATCTCAAACGCTTTGAAGTTCACACCCAGAGGGGGACATATCGATGTGAGTCTCGATGTGGCAGACAACCAGATCAAAGTCTGCGTGGCCGATACGGGCAAGGGCCTGCCCGAGAACCAGCTCGAGAACATCTTCAAGCGCTACTACCAGCTCGACAACCAGACGAAGGGCATTATCAACTGGGGTACGGGCATCGGCCTCTACTACTCCCGCCGCCTGGCCGAACTGCACCACGGAAGCCTCACCGCTGGCAATCGTGACACAGGCACTGGTGCCGTCTTCTCCCTCGTCTATCCCATGAATGAGGAGGCTTATTCGGAGGAAGAGCGTCGTCCCCTTGCTGCAGACGCCTTTCTCGCTTCTGATGCCACCCTGCCCGTGGACTCTGGTAATCATAATTCTCCATTCTCAATTCTCAATTCTCAATTCGAAGACGAAGACGCTCGTCCGACGCTTCTCATCGTCGATGACGATACGGAGGTGGTCAACTACATGCGGGTGCTCTTCTCGAAGGACTACCGTCTTATCACCTGCCTCGATACCGACACCGCCCTCGACGAGATGCGTGCCGAAGAGCCCAACCTCGTGCTCAGCGACGTGGCGATGCCAGGAAAGGACGGTTATCAGCTCTGCCAGGAGATCAAGCAGGACATCCAGCTCTGTCATATCCCCGTGATTCTCGTCACGGCGAAGATTACGGCTGACAATCAGGTGGAAGGCCTCAACGTGGGTGCCGATGCCTACGTCACGAAGCCCTTCGAGCCTGCTGTGCTCTCTGCCCTCATCCAGTCGCAGCTAAAGAACCGTGACCGTGTGCGCAAGCTCCTCACGAAGGCCACAACGACTGAGGAAGAGGGGGTGGACAATGCCCTCAGCGAACAGGACAAGCACTTCATGGAGGAGCTCTACAAGCTGATGGAGGAAGAACTCTCGAACTCTGAACTCGACGTGTCGCGCATCACGAAGCTACTGCTGATCTCGCGCACGAAACTCTATTATAAGATCAAGGGCCTGACGGGCGAGACACCTTCCAGCTTCTTCCGCACCTATAAGCTGAACCGTGCGGCAGAACTGCTCAAGGGTGGCAAGTACACCGTCTCGGAGATTGCCGACCTCTGCGGCTTCAGTACCCAGAGCCATTTCTCCGTGGTCTTCAAGAAACAATTCGGCATTACGCCGACGGAGTACAAGGGATAAAGAAATATGAAGATATTTGCAATAGGAATGAATTACGCAGCGCATAATCAAGAGCTGCACGGGACGCTGAAGCGGCCTGACGAGCCCGTGATCTTTACGAAGGCGGACTCGGCAATACTAAATCAGGGAAAGCCCTTCTTCATCCCTGACCACCTCGGACGCATCGACTACGAGACGGAGGTGGTGGTGCGCATCTGCCGCTTGGGAAAAAATATTCCCCAGCGCTTTGCCCATCGCTATTACAACGCCTTGACGATAGGCATCGACTTCACAGCCCGCGACCTGCAGAAGAAAGCCTCTGAGGCAGGTCAGCCCTGGACCATCTGCAAGGGTTTCGACGGCTCTGCCGCCATCGGCGAGTGGATTCCCAAGGAGAAACTGCTGACGGATCCTGAGTCGCCATGCGAACAGTCTGGTCTCCAGCGTCTGCACTTCCATCTCGACATCCAGACGGAGGAAGACCGTCAGCAAGGGCACGAGGGAAAGACCGTGCAGGAGGGCTGCACCTCGGATATGCTCTACACCGTCGATGAGATCATCGCCTATATCTCACAGTTCTTCACGCTGAAGACGGGCGATCTGCTCTATACCGGCACCCCCGCAGGCGTAGGCCCCGTACACATCGGCGACCACCTCGAAGGCTGGCTCGAAAACCGCAAAGTATTGGAATTCAACTGCAAATGACATATATGAGAGGCAGAAAGATGATGACGGACGTGTTCGGCCTGTTCCGACTGAAACCAGAGGAACGGGTACAGGCAGCAGTGGCCCTGACGGTCATCGTGCTCCTGAACGCCCTGTTTATCTTCCGCCTCCACGAACTGTTCCTGCAACCAGGCTTCGGACCCTACTGGAAGGTGTTCGAACGAGAACTGCATCTGTCTGGCTACGACCCGTACACCTATCTGACGGTTACAGACTGGGACGTGGTCTATGAGGCGCACCGCCATCCGCTGTTGGCATTCTTCATCTGGCCGCTATGGCTGTTGAACCAGGGACTCACGTGGTTGTTTGGTGTCAACTGCGTGCAATATGTCGTGGCGCTGGTGGTGATCCCCAGTTCTCTGTATTCCTATGTGTTTTTGTATCGCATCCATCGTGAGATCGTGGGACTGCGGCGCGACGATGCCACGCTACTGACGATGTTCGCCTTCTCGATGGCGTATCTGTTGCTGTCAGTGATTGTGCCTGACCATTTCACGGTATCGATGTTCCTGCTGTTGATGACCTTCTATATCTCCGGCATTTGCATCAAGAAAGGCAGGGAGTTCCGATGGTGGCAGTCGGCTGTGCTCTTCTTCATCACCGCAGGCGTCACCCTCTCCAACGGCATCAAGGTGTTCCTCTCAGGATTCTTCGTGAACAGAAGGGATTTCTTCCGTCCAAAGTATCTGCTGTTGGCTGTCCTCCTGCCCTCGGCATTGCTGTGGGGAATAGCCGTATGGCAGCATTACACGTTCGTGGAGCCTCGTCAGCAGGCACGGGAAAAGGTGGAAAGGTTAAAAAGTGAAAGGGTGAAAGAGCGCGTGGCGCAGATGTCGCCAAACGAGCGTGCACGTTATGAGGCGAAGAAAGCCCGTCGTGAGGCAGTACTGAGAAAACAGGCAGAGAAGACAGGCAAGCCTATGGAGGATCACGGCTATCTGAAATGGACGGACATCTCGACCTCACGCTGGCAGACCATCTATGAGAATCTGTTGGGTGAGACCATACAGTTCCATCGCAGGCATTTCCTAGAGGACACGCTTGTGGGGCGTCCGCTGTTCGTGCCGTATCTCTCGGTGTTCAGCTATGTGATTGAGGCATTGGTGGTGCTCCTGGCATTAGTGGGGGTATGGTATGGCCGACGGAGCCATTTCTTATGGCTCTGTCTGTCGTGCTTAGCGATTGATATGGCGATTCATCTGGTGCTGGGCTTCGGCATCAACGAGGTGTTTATCATGGCACCGCATTTCCTGTTTATCCTGCCCATAGCGACATCGTATTTGTTGAAGGAGAGAAGGAGAGAAGGAGGCCACGCCATCCGTCTCGCCATCACCGCCCTGACAGCGTATCTCTTTACCTATAATGGTATTTTGTTAACCTATTTCCTGCTGACGCCGATCAAATCGATACTCTAAGCGTGGTGGTAAGTGCCAGTCCACTTACGCAGGCGACGGGCTATTGACTTTCCGATGTTGCGGAACTGTCCATAGCGCAGATTCAGCCAGAGTTCTTCCAAGGAATTGCCGATCTTGACCCAAGGGTGGTTCCAGCCGTTGGTGCGATATAGCCGTTCCTTGTATTCCACATTCTCAATAATGTATCGCGGATGCTTCAGGGGGAATGTCAGTTCGTGGCGCTGCATCGTGAAGATACGTCGCAGGCGCTTGGGGGTGGTCTTCGCAGAGGCCGTAAAATGGGTAGAGTCTGCCATCAGTCCCAGATTGTTCACCTGGTTCTTTGAGGGCATAATGGCGAGGCCGGAGTTGAAGAGCATCGACGCCCAGAAGATGCTCTCATAATATTCTTTGCCTGTCTGACGGTGGTTACGAAACATCGGGATCATATCCTTGCGATAGTCACGCTGACGGGCCAGCGCCTCCAGCTGCTGCATGTTATAGGCATCGTCAAGGAAGGAGTACTTTTCGTCCCACTGGTCGATGACCCTGCGCCACGATGCCCAGCCCCAGATGGCGAAGGTGGAGGTGAAGAAGTAATCGTAGGGACAGTCGGCAGTCACCTCGTCGATGTTGAAGCCAGAGATCATCGTGATGCGCTCATCGTGCTCATAACGGTCGAGCATCTCCTTGCAGAAAGGGAAAAACGACTGCGAGGGCACATCGTCATCCTCAAGCACCATACACTTGTCGACAATCGAAAAGGCCCACTTCTGGGAGATATACTCCGAAGGATCGCAGCCGTAGTTCTTTTCCTGATACATGCGATGTACCTCGCACTCCCAGTCTATATGCTCGTCGCTGGCGATCTCACGACAGGCCTCGATGCCTTTTATATCGCGCTCCCCACGGGGACCGTCCTGATAGAGGAACAGCTTCGAAGGTCGTGCCTGTCGCA
>JAEEPF010000149.1 GCA_016284635.1 Prevotella sp. | reverse complement strand
GAGAACATGAACGAAGCCGAGTAGATGAGCAGCGAGGCAGCCGTCACCAGTGCAAGACTCTCGTTACCGAAGGTCACTGCCACACCGAAGGCTCCGAGGGCCATACCCAGCGAACCACTGATGAGCAACGGCTTGCGACCCCACTTCTCGACCGTGAACACAGCCACGAGCGTGAACGAGATATTGATGATACCCATGAAGACCGTCAGCATCATCGGGTCGTCCATACCCATATCGCCGAAGATACGCGGAGCATAGTAGAGCACGGCGTTGATACCCACGGCCTGCTGGAACACTGAGAGCATGATACCGATGAAGATACACATCGCACCGTAGGTCATCAGCTTCTCGGTCTTCACCACCATCGTGTCCTTGATGTCCTGCAGGATCTGCTGGGCCTTCAGACTGCCGTTGATCTTGGCGAGGATGCCCTCAGCCTTCTTGTCCTGACCGATGCTCACGAGGTAACGCGGTGTCTCAGGCACGAAGCAGATGAGCAGGGCGAAGAGTCCTGCGGGCACAGCCTCCGAACCGAACATATAGCGCCAGCCTGTGGTCACCGTCCACTGTGCAGCGGGGTTGATGGCTGCCAGGCCCTTACCCATCTCCTCCACGAGCGGCTGGATGTGGTCGCCCAGGATGAAGAAATTCACGAAGTACACCACCAGCTGACCGAAGATAATGGCGAACTGGTTCCACGACACGAGCATACCGCGGATGTTCGAAGGCGCCACCTCACCGATATACATCGGGCAGATGGCCGAAGCCAGACCCACACCGATACCACCGATCACACGATAGATGTTGAACATGATGAGCAGCGAGTAGGTCGGTGTGCCATGCTCGAAGAACATGAACTCCGGCTCCATCGAGCCGAGTGCTGAGATAAAGAACAGCAAGCCGGCAATGATCAGCGACTTCTTACGGCCGAGATTCGTGGCGAGCAGTCCGGAGATGGCCGAACCGATGATACAGCCGATGAGTGCCGAAGCCGACGTGAAGCCGTGCCATCCGTCGGTATAGGCGAAGTCCTTCGCTTCCATGAAGAATGCTTGCAGACCTTTCTCTGCACCGGAGATAACCGCTGTGTCGTAACCGAACAGCAGACCGCCCAACACGGCGACCATCACAATTGAAATGAGATAGGCTTTGCTACCTTGTTCTGATTGATTAACCATAATTTTATTTTTAATTTTCGATTTTATTTCTTCCGGCTTTAGGAAACTGCTGCAAAAATAGGCAATTTCCTTGAAACCACCAAACATTTTCGGCTGAATACGTTAAAAAAATAAAGAATGTTATGAAATGTCGCATATTTTTTGTACTTTTGTGCCCAATATGACGCATCACAAACTACTATTAAATAAATAATGAGAAAACTGACATCACTCTTCCTGTTCGCAGTCAGCCTCACGGCGACAGCACAGACGCACGTCATGGACGTGAACACCAACAAACTTGGGGCACCCGTACAGCCCACGATGTACGGTATCTTCTTCGAGGATATCAACTACGCTGCCGACGGCGGACTCTATGCCGAGATGGTGAAGAACCGCTCGTTCGAGTTCCCCCAGCGCCTCATGGGCTGGCGCGCCTTCGGCAACTTCGACGTGGAGGACGAGGGCGGTCCCTTCGAGCGCAATCCCCACTACGTCCGGCTGAAGTACTCCGGCCACAGCGACAAGTTCACCGGCTTGGAGAACGAAGGCTTCTTCGGCATCGCCGTCATGAAGAATGCCACCTACCGCTTCTCTCTCTGGGCACGCTGTCCTGAGGGTGGCAAGAGCACCCTCGAAGTGAGCTTCGTCGACAACGCCACGATGGGTGAAGACCAGCGTTTCGCCACCGTCAATGTCGAGATCAGCGGCAAGGAGTGGAAGAAGTACACCGCCCTCCTGAAGTCGCCCCGCACCGACCCGAAGGCAGCCCTCCGCATCTTCCTCATGGGCGGGAAGGCCACGACCGACGTGGAGCACATCTCCCTCTTCCCCACCGACACATGGAAAGGCCGTGAGAATGGCATGCGTCGCGACCTGGCTCAGGCGCTCTGCGACATGCACCCCGGCGTGTTCCGCTTCCCCGGAGGCTGTATCGTCGAGGGTACCGACCTCGAGACCCGCTACCAGTGGAAGAACAGCGTGGGACCCGTCGAGAACCGTCCCCTGAACGAGAACCGCTGGCACTACACCTTCGGCCATCGCTTCTATCCCGACTATTTCCAGAGCTACGGCCTCGGCTTCTTCGAGTTCTTCCAGCTCTGCGAGGACTTCGGCTCCGAGCCCCTGCCCGTCATCTCCTGCGGACTGGCCTGCCAGTTCCAGAACCCTGATCCCACGAAGAAAGGTGTCCACGTAGCTGTCGACGACCTCGACGACTATATCCAGGATGCCCTCGACCTCGTGGAGTTCGCCAACGGCCCCGTCGACAGCAAGTGGGGTAAGGTGCGTGCCGACATGGGCCATCCCGAGCCCTTCAACCTGAAGTTCCTCGGCGTGGGTAACGAGCAGTGGGACTACGACGAAGCCCACGGCAACTACGGCCCCGTGTTCACCGAGCGCCTGAAGAAGTTCTCCGACGCCATCCGCGCCAAATATCCGCAGCTGAAGCTCATCGGCACCACTGGCCCCAACTCCGAGGGCTGGGACTTCGACCTGCTGCAACCCCGCATGAAGCAGCTCAAGGTGGATCTCTACGACGAGCACTACTACCGCAACGAGAAGTGGTTCCTCTCTCACGGTCTGCGCTACGACTCCTACGACCGCAAGGGTCCCCGTGTGTTTGCCGGCGAATATGCCTGCCACGGAGCCAACGGCAAGAAGTGGAACCACTTCGAGACCTCGCTCTACGAGGCAGCCCACATGACGGGCATCGAGCGCAATGCCGACATCGTCCACATGGCCACCTACGCTCCCCTCTTCGCCCATGTCGAGGGCTGGCAGTGGCGTCCTGATGCCATCTGGTACGACAACCTCCGCTCCTTCAAGTCCGTCAGCTACTACGTCCAGCAGCTCTTCGCCATGAACAAGGGCACCAACGTGCTCTCGCTCACCATGCAGAAGCAGCCCGTCGCCGGACAGCCCGGACAGGACGGTCTCTTCGCTTCCAGCGTCTATGACAGCCAGACGGGCGAGGTCATCGTCAAGGTCGTCAACACCTCCGACGTCACCCAGCCCATCACGCTCAATCTCCTGGGTGTGAAGACAGCCACCGAGGCACAGACCATCACCCTCCACAGCGACAATATGGACGGTGAAAACACCCTCGACCGTCCCGACTTGATCATCCCAGTCTCCGGCACCATCGCCGTCACTCCGGGCAAGAAGGCCTCTACCCTCACCGACGAGCTCGGTCCGAAGACCTTCCGCATCTACAAAGTCAAGAGATAAAGAAAAGCGGAGCCAGTCGGCTCCGCTTTTCTTGTTGTTTCAGTCATCTTTTTGGTGTCGCTTTTTCTGCGCTTAGAGTTTCTGTTTCTCCCCCTAAGTTAGGGGGAGCTAGAGGGGGTCTGAACAAGCGGATAAGAAGGCAGACAATGAGGCTGTTCAGACCACCCCTAACCCCTCCTAACTCAGGAGGGGAAGAGATTACCCTTAGTTCTGCTCAACGCCACCGTTGTTGTCACCACCACCGTTGTCACCACCACCGTTGTCACCACCGCCCTAGGTACCACCGTTCTGAGAGCCACCGCCAGTGTTACCACCGCCGTTCTTGGATAGAAAGTCCCCAGGCCGTCAAGCTCCGATTTAGCATAGCCTAAAGTCCGACTTTCCATAGCCCAGACTCTGACTTTCATCAGCCCAGACTCCCCGACCCCGTGCCATGCGTGCCGCGTGCCACGCGTGCCATTTGCTGTTTTCACTTTTCCGCCTCAGGTGCAAAAGAAACTGCCTGCAATTATTTATTATATATATTATATTATAATATAATATATATAATAATATAGATATAACAATATATATAAATATAACAATAACTCTACCTACCCCCTAACTACCACCTCGAAGATACCAAATGGCACGCATGGCACGCGGCACGCATGGCACACCCTTTACACAATGTTCTTCGACTAGCGAAGCGGCAGAGCCGATCGCCTTCACAAAATCAGCGGGGCCGATTGACTCCGCTGATTCTTTTATAGGAAACTACACTCAATACACTACATAAATTCGTGTAATTCGTTGTTTCTGAAAAGCTTATTCGTAGTACTCGATGGTGCGGGTCTGCTCCATGGTCTGGCCCATCATCTCGCCCGTGCGGCTGATCCAGTTGCCCTTATCGTCGAACTTGTAGTTCGTGTAGGGTGACTCCATCGTGTTGCCGCCCATGTCCATGATGTCAGCCTTTGCTGTGCCGTCGTCGTTGTATGTACGCTTCACCTCCATGTCGTTGCCCATGACATTCATCTTCTGGCTCACCACGCGACCGTTCTCCCACTTGTACTTGATCTCGATCTCGTTGCCCATCATCGTCATCTTGGCAGACTGCAGGTAACCGTCGGCATCGTACTTGGCATCGCTCATTCCCTGCTGTGACATCTTGCCGTCCTCAGTGAAGTTGATCACGATGTCCTGACCCATTCTGTTGCTCTTGATACACTTCACGGCACCCTTGGCCTCATTGAGCTCGACGTCGTGGAACTTTGTCTGTGCCTGCATGGCGAACGAAACTGCCAGCATGGCTACCATCATCATTAGTTTTTTCATTGTCTGTTGTAAATTTTAAAGTGATTAATTAAGTTGATAACTATCCCTTAGACGTGCTGTCTGCAGAAAGGTTTAATCAGCTTCTGAAAAAATTATCTGCCGAAGGGGAAGGCAGGCTGGGGAGCCTTCTCGGGCTCGCCGAGGAAGGAGGCCTCAGCGTCCTTGTCGTCGAGCTTGAACACCATGAACTTGGGACTCTGTTCCGTGCAGGGAGTCCATGCCCCACCCTGCGGACCATTGGGGTCGCCGTACTTGACGAAGTTGCTCCACGCCGTCAGCATCTTCTCAGAGAGATCCCAGTCGCCCTTCGTCCAGGGACGCCAGCAGTGCTTCAAAGACTTAAAGACAAACCAGAGGTCGCTGGAGTGGAAGGCACCCTTGAGACGCTGTGTGACCTCGGGATGCGAGCCGTCGTCGGGCAACGGACGGGCGAACTGGTAGGCCCATGCCTTACCGCCCTTCTGCTGGCGAACCTTGCAGAACTCGGCGATATTGGGTGCCATGTTGCCCATATCGTTCAGCGTGAAGCCAATCATATAAGGTACGTCTGCGAGCGTGCCCTCGCGGGTGGCATCGTCGAAACTCTTCACACAGACATAACCGTCGATCATCGGCATGAAGGGCAGGCCACGGCGCATGAATGCCATCGGACTGTTGTCCTGCGGTCCGTCGCTGTTGATCTGATAGTAGAGCGTGTTCAGGGCGAAGACGGTCTCGGTGCTGGCCTGGCGCATCTTCTGCAGGTCGGTGAGTCCGGCCCAGTCGAACACCTTCTTGGCCTTGGCCTCAGCCTCGGCAAAGGTGCCACCGCTGTAACGGCCACCAATCGGATTGCCATTGGCATCGGGGATGGTGAGACCCTGGGCACTCATGATGACCGCTTTGTTGAACAAGCCACGGGCCAGCGGACTCTCGCAGAGCGTACGCACGCTACCGCCACCGGCACTCTGTCCGAAGATGGTCACATTGTCAGGATCGCCACCAAACTGGGCGATGTTCTTCTTGATCCACTTCAGTGCCTCAATCTGGTCGAGGATGCCGTAGTTGCCTGATACCTTGTTCGGGCTCTCAGCCGAGAGCAAGGGATGGACGAGGAATCCGAACACGCCGAGACGGTAGTTGATGGACACGAGCACCACGTCCTTGGCGCCCCACTCCTGACCGTCGAACTCCGGCTCCGAGCCGAAGCCCTCGCGGAAGCCGCCACCGTGGATCCACAAAGCCACGGGCAGTTTCTTGTTCACCTGTCCGGGGGCCTTCGTCCAGACGTTCAGATACAGACAGTCCTCGCTGAAGGCTGCCTCCTTGCCATAGCCCCACTCGGAATAATAGCCACCGGTGTACTGGATGGCCTGATAGCTCGGGCGCCCGAAGGTGTCGCAGATCTTCACGCCCTTCCAGGGCACGACGGGCTGAGGGGCCTTCCAGCGGTTCTCACGGATGGGAGGCGCAGCATAGGGGATGCCACGATACACGAACACATCGGGATGATCGTCGGCCACGACGCCTTGCACCTGACCGCCCTCAATCGTCAACACAGGGTTCTCTGCTGCCCGGGCAGACACTGCCACCAAGAGCAAAATCGGTAAAAATAGTTTCTTCATAAGTTGTTATTTTAATGGGTTGATAATAATTTAAAATAAGTAAGATGAGTGCAAAGTTACGAAAAAGTGAAAAGGAGAAAAAGTGAAAAAGTGAAAAAGTAATGTCCTTTAACTCCCTTTAACTCCTTTTACTCCTTTAACTCCCTTAAAAGTTGTACCTTTGCACCAAAATACAATCAACGATATGACAAAGACAGAGCTTTGTGAAGAGGAAGACGGTCGCCTCGTGATGCACATTGAGGGACGGCTTGACACGCCCGACGCCGACAAGGTGAAGAAAGACATGCAGGAATTGTATGAATGTCACGACCGTGACATCGTGCTCGACCTGACAGACCTCAAATACGTCTGCAGCAGTGGTCTGCGCCTGTTCCTCAACCTATTGCAGGAAGGTCGCAAGAACAGTTGCAACGTCACCGTCACCGGTCTCAGTCCCTACCTCCACAAGGTGTTCGACGAGACGGGGTTCACCCGGCTCTTTAAATTGGACTGATAAGACGGACTTTGGACAAATTTTGAGCCTTTTGCCCGATTTGTCCATAATTTAGCTCTTTGTCGCAACAACTTGCGTATTTTTTCTTTGTTTTTTGTTGTCAGTTCCGCAGAAAATGTGTATTTTTGCAAGCAGAACAATTAAAAACGAAGAATTATGTCTTTAATCAAGAAAATGCAAATTGGCGACAACCACGCCGGCAGGTACACGAAAGAGTATCTGCTCACGGACTTCAAATGCCGTACCCACAGACTACACGATGAGTATCGACCCCGCGCAGACAAATACTGCGATTACATAGAGGCAACGGTGATAGCTCCTGGTCGTGAGGACATGCAGATGTATGAGTGGTTCATTAACAGGTCGACGCTGAGCGGCCGGCTGCTCATCCAGCTGCCGCCAAAGCCGAACCAGAGCGTGCCCGATGAACAGGAGATCTATTTCGAAGAGGCCCAGTGCTTCTCCTTCGAAGAGGAGTACCACATCCATCGCAACCAGCGCCGCATGCTCCGCCTGCAGTTCGTGGCAGAGACGGTCACTATCAATGGTATCACCTATAAAAGACAGTAAGTTATGGTCAAAGTCAATCAACATCCGAAATATCTGAAGGCTGTCCTCTATAATAATAATGTGGCAGAGGTAGCCGGAGGCGTGGTACAGTCACAGTGCTTCACCGTGCAGGATTATCACTACCACTGCTATCGTGAGCGCGACGACCAGGGTAACCCCTTCGGCGGTATCCTCTCGGAGTATCTCGACTTCTCCGTGGTTGTCTCAGACCTGGAGACCATCAAGTTCTTCTACCAGTGCATGGACCTGAGTGAGAACACGCCCGTGTCGTTCCTCTTCAACGCCTCCTTCGGCCCCACCGGCCGTCTCACCGACTTCGAGGACGGTCTGATCACCTACGGCTACGTGGTAAACGTGGACGAGGGTTGTGAGAACGACGACGTGTCGGGAGAGGAGCAGGTGCTCCTCCACGTGAGGATGCTACTCAGCAATATGCTGTTCCTGGGCAGCAATGCCGTTCATTATCTTGAAATTACAA
>JAEEPF010000148.1 GCA_016284635.1 Prevotella sp. | reverse complement strand
AATAATTGCTGGCATAATTCTTAACTTCTTTAACTTCTTTCGCTTCTTTAACTTCTCTAACTATCCCCTCCCCCGGATGAGGGAGGGGTAAAGTTATTCTTAAAGAGAGTTCAGTACCTCAACGATCTTGTCACCGTAAGCGATAGAAGACTCTACGCTGGTACCGGTGATGAAGGGATGATCGTAATAGACCTGAGGATTCTCACGGTTGGTGTTGATACGGGCGATACAAGCACCATTGGGACCTACTGCGTCACGAACGAGGTCCTCGATAGGCCACAGGAAGCCGGGAGTTACCAGTCCGGGAACACCGCAGTTATCCTCTGTTGCGCCATACACGTCGTATGTCATAGCCATACCAGGTCCGTAGAAGTCCCAAGCGCGGGGATGAGCACAGATCTTCTTTCCGTAAATGATCGACTTGTAGTCGTTCTCGGGATCGCGCAGGAACACAAAAGCGGTGACGGCGTAGCAGAGACCTGCCACGATCTTACCACCCTTATAGGCATCCATGATGAGCTTGTGGAGCTCCCAGCAGTTGCACATGTCGATCATAGCACCAGGACCACCTGTCAGTGCGATACAGTCATAATCCTTCATGTCGCAGTCAGCCCACTTCTTGGGGTTTGCCCACTCGTCGCCATCAACCAGTTCCTTGCAGCGGTTGCATACCCACTCGGGGTTGGTCTTAATGTTCTGTACACCATCTACGAAATCAGGGTCAACACTGATCTGGAAAGGCAGAGGCTTCTTGCCGTTCTTTGTAGCGAGAGTCACCTCGAAACCTGCTTTCTTACAAGCATCCCACGGAGCCTGAAGCTCCTCACCCCATGAACCACACTCGGTGGCGATGATTAAAACTTTTTTTGCCATAATTTGTTTTTGTTTTTAAGTTATACAATCAGGAAATCCTGTTAATTCTCTTCACTTTTCAATCTTTAATTTTCTAATTCATCAATTATTCCGTGACAGGACGGATGGCCTCACTACTGGTGCGCGGATGAGGGAACCAAGTGATCATACCGTCTAACCAACCGTAATTGAAGGCCGTGAACCATTTGGGCATGGACTTGTCTCCTGCCCATTCATTTCCACCAGGTGTATAGGGTAAGGTGCCGGTGGGATCGGCATTGCCGCCCCAGTAGAGGCAGTATTGGCCGACGGCTCCGTAGAGTTCGTTGGCATGACGGAAGCCTGCGGCAGGAAATTGCAAGGTGTTGACGGTTATCTCGCGGCCACCGACTACAACGGGGTAACGGTATTGCGTGCCAAAGGATGTCACGCCGCTCTCGCCATAGAACTCACCGTCAGGCAACTGATTAGCATACTCCTCACAATCATCCTCAAAGGCGGCATACTCGTTGGGGCCGGAATTTCTGCACGTCGGCAAACGCCACAGACCACCCAACTGTGCGCGGGCTGCGTCGAAACGTGCGTCGCCGCTGATGTCCCAATACACGACACTGCGGTCTTCACTCATCTGACCCGTGGCATAACAGTATTCCTTATGCTTGTCCATGTCGAACAGCATCAGGCCGGTCTTGTCGCCAAAGCCATACATATCCCACTTGGAGCCTGCAGGCATATTGACATAGCCGTCTGCCACATTGGTGACCAGACGCTCGTCAAGACCCACCAAGCCATTGTCTGCGAGTCCTTCACGCTCAGTCTCAGTAGCATCAGCAATATGATAGGCCACTTCCGACGGCTCGCCCGCAGCACTGGTCTTCACTGCCATCAGGTTGCCCGTGGCCCAGTAGATGGGGATGTCGGAATCACCGTCTTTGTTGATACCCATATAGAGGGCCACGATCCACTCGTTGCCAAGACCGGTGGCATCCAGCGTACTGCCGCCATCCTTGTCAGGCAGACTAAGACGCGAGGCTGTGGCCTCGGCGGCCTGCAACGTATGGAAGAATTTCACCATCTTAGGCACGCAGAACCAGAGGTTCTTACCGATGTAAGGGGTCAGGTCGATGTTGAACTCTGCACAACCGGTGTTATCCACTACAGTTTCTCCAAGCGGCACGGTACTACCCGACTCGCCCACCTGCAGCGTGAGGCCTTTGTAATAATCCAGCCCAGTGTTAACGGTAAAAACCTGGTCAGTATCCATTACCGGACCACTTGGCGTATCATTGGCACTGCAGGCGATAAACAATACAGCGCTCAGAAATAAGAGTAAACTTGATATTTTCTTCATCATTGTCATTTATTCTTTTGTTGTCAGCGACACAGTCTTGGCCTCCTTGTCCCAGTTGGCCTGCAAATTGTCTTCGCCGGAAGAGAATGTCATACTGTCATAGTTCTTATATTCGAAGGTGTCTTCTTCTCCACCAGTGTTGTAGAGCAGATCCTCTGGAGCAACACTGTAGGCGGTGCCGTAGGCGTAGCCCTCACCCTTTCTGAAATGCATCTCGGCTCCACCAAAGTTCACGCTGGCTCCATGACAGAGGAACAGATCGTTAGTTGACTTGAAGTCGCGAAGTGTCGTGAACCAGCGGCCGATAGTGATGTGGTTGACGCCTTGCTTGCCCGAACGGTCCACAAAGCCAGCCTCAGCCATATTGTGCTTGTATACAGGGTCATTCTGTTTCAAGTTGATGGTGCCCTCGTTGTTGATGGTAACGTTCGCCTGGTTGGGAGCCACCATGTCGAAGAACATGCCATAACCTGCCGAGGCTTCACTCTCCGTCTCTTCAATGGTCACATTGATAGTGCCGCGGTTGGTCATGGGCGAGATGTTCACACGGGAGGCCGACATGTTTTCCATCAGTCCGGCAGTATATCTGTCGGCATCGGTGAGCGGCGAAGTGTATTCATCATTCATCTTGGTGGTTGTCAGGCTGATAGTGCCGTTATTCACGATGTTGCTGTTGCCATAGCGTGTCATGCCTAACAGGCGTCCGGTGGTACGTCCCTCCATCACGCCGTTGTTGATGACGTCGTTATAGTCGCCTCCGGTGGTGATGAAACGCGTGTCCTCAGCCATCTCCACATCTACTTTCATCGTTCCATAGTTGATAGAGGTGACGTTGTTGCCGGCAGTACCCATAGCCCGCATACGGGTCAGCGGTCCGCCTGTGCCCTGGAAACGGATCTCACCTCGGTTGATAAACGTGCTGTTGTTGTTGCCACACATGGCAAAGCAATAGACACGGAATTTTTCTGACGGATCGTGATCGAAATACACATCGATGAGACCTTCGTTGATGAGTTGGTTGCCATCGCCCTCGCCGAGCATACCTAAAACTCTTAGGTAGTGGTAGGGGCGGTCGGTAATTTTCCAGGTCTGGATTTGGTCGCGCCATTTGTTTACCATACCCTTGGTGTGGATCTCGATGGTGCCGCGGTTGATGAGCGTCACATTGTTCACTTTACCGTCGGGAGCCTGCTCGTCGCCGTTCAATTTGATGGCCGCCATGGCACTACAGTCGCGCACGGTCTCCTGGACCTTGCCACGCTGGTCGATGATGGTGGTGACACGCTTGTAACTGAAGTCATCCTCATCCAGACCAATCACAATCTTCGTGGTGTTCACATAAGTGGCACCGTCCTCAGAGATGATAATCTGCTTATTGACTACCGGCTCTGGTTGCGGATCAGGCTGCGGCATAGGACTTACAGGATTGTCATCGCTAACACAAGATACGACAAGGCATGCGGAAAACAACAATCCCCAAGAAAGTACAGCACTAAATTTCCTTTTCATAAGAATAATCATAAATATTTAATAAGCAATTACATTTTGCCTGACAGGAAGGCGACTGCTATATCAGCCACCTGTTTCGGGTTCTGGGTGAAGCCATGGTCAAAGCGGTCCAACTGATGATACTCACTGCCCTTCCACATCTGGTGAAAGCGAAGCCCATAGGTATAAGGAACCTTCCGATCGCCCGTGCCGTGGATGATGCAAGCCGATCCCCGGTAGTTCCCGGCCGTTTCGTAGATGGGCAGCCAGAAAGCGGTGGTGACATACTCCCGGCCCACACGCTTGTCGCCGCCTAAAGGGATGAACTGAGGCGGGTCTAAAGGATCTCCCTTGCCACCGGGAAACATCGCACCGCTGATGGCATTGTCACGGATAGCTCCTGCAGGAGCCAAAAGCACTAAAGAGCGAACAGTCTTCTTGCCGAGTTCACCGGCAAGCATCGACGTCACCACACCTCCCTGCGAATGGCCTACCAATGCTATCTGGCCGAAACGTCCGTCGGCCTGCACCCAGGCGATCGTCTTGCGCAAATCCTCAATTTGGTTGGGGATGGTCATTTCCTCCAGCTTGCCGCCACTCTCACCATGACCGTTCAGGTCGATGCGCAGTGAGGCGATGCCTTTGGCCTCAAGACCGTCTGCAATCATTTTCAGAAGCGGCATGTTGCGATTGCTCAGGAACCCATGGCAGATGATGACGATGGGTGCCTTCTTGCCCATCTGGTCAGGTGTCTGCAGATCGCCCACCAGCTGACTATGGTCGCCCTGAAGCGTGATACGCTCCGTCTTGGCCTGGCCGGCGAGCGGTAGCAATGCCATGAGGAATAAAACAAATTTCTTCATATCTTTTAAATATCTTTGTTTCTTGTTTGTTCACTATTCCTTTATTTCGCTTTTAGCGACAGCTTCTGGGCCTTCTTGTCCCAAAGGACATTGTGTTGCTGACTGCCGCTCAGTACCTTCATGGTGTTATAGCCCCGGACGTTCACAGCTTTCTCGCCCCCTACATTATAAATAATGTTCGCGGGCGCGAAACTGTAAGCCGTTCCCTCCTGGTAGCCGGTGGCCGGCATAAGGGTCAGTTCGCTGCTACCGAAGTCTATGTCGGCGCTCTTCGCCAGGAAGAGGTTGTGGGTCGTGGCATAGTCGCGCAACGTGGTAATCCACCGCCCCACCTTGACATGTGCCGTAGCCCCCTTTGCCGAGCGGTCCATGAAGGCGGCCTCAGCCATATTGTATCCCGGTGCCTCCTTGTGGAGGGTGATGGTTCCGTCGTTGACGAGCTCTATGACGTTGTCGTTGGGTGCCACCATGTCAACGATCATACCTGCACCGACGTAGTAGTCGTTGTCAGCCCCCTCGATGGTGATGTCTATGTGCCCGTGGTTTACCAACGGGGTGATGTCCTTGCGCAGCATCGACACGAAGTCATAGAGTCCGCAGACATGCCGGTCAGGCGCTCTGAGGAGTGGCATCTTGATGCCCTCTGGCGACTTCAAGGCTGTGAGGCTGATGGTGCCGTTGTTAGTGATGTCGCTGTCGCCGAAGCGGGTCATGCCCAACAAGCACCCGGTGCCGCGGGCCCTCATGGTGCCGTTGTTCACTATGGTGTTATGCATGCCGCCGGTGGTAATCATCCGTCCGTCCTCGGCCAGGTCGACGTCCATGATCATCATGCCGTCGTTGACACACTTCACGTTGTTGCCCATGGAACCGATGGCCCTCAGCCGCGTCGATTCAGAGCCGTTGCCGTGGAAGCGTATCTCGCCCTTGTTGACCACCGACGAGTTGTCGCTGGCCAGCATGCCGAACGAGTAGATGGTGAACTCCGTGGCTGGGTCGTGGTCGAAGTAGACGTCTATGAGTCCCTCGTTGATCAGGCTGCACTGCTCGCCCATGGCAGAGATGCCGTTGACACGCAGATACAAGTACGGGCGTTCAGGGTGCGCCTCTGTCTGTATGGAGTCCTTGTAGCGTTCCACCAGATACTTGGTGTGCAGCTCAATGACGCCCTTGTTGACTATTGTCACATTGTCGGTCCTGCCGGCAGGGTCGTGGGTGTCGCCCAACAGGTTGATACTGGCCAGCGCCGTACAGTCGAGGGTGTATGCCTTAGTGGCTCCGGTGCCGTGGCCGAGGATATTCGACAACTGCTTATAACAGAAGTCATTGGCGTTCATGCCCACTACGATGTACTTGTCGTTGACGATGGTCTGCCCCGGCTTCGTGTTAACTACCTGTTGGCCTTTCGCCGGCAGGGTATGCATGGCCACTGTGTGCTTGTTCCAGTCTACGGTCACCCGTTGGTGCTGGTCGTCAGCAGCAACAACACGCATCTGTTCATAGCCCGTCACGGAGCCTACTGTGGCAGCCTTGGCGGCGGGAGCTATGCTACCTGGTGCTATGTTACATTCAGTGCCATCAGCATAGTCCTCTGGACGCGTCAGGCAGAGGGTGGCGCCCCTCAGGTTCAGGTTACCATTTCTCCTGAAGAACAGTTTGCCGCCCTTGTCGAAGTGGCGTATATCCGTGTACCATTGTCCCACGACGACCTCGCAGGGTTCTGCTGCAGCCTTGTCCTCAGTAATGATGCCCACCTCTGCCATCGGCTGGCGAGTACCTGTTTGCGAGAGGTTCATGTGTCCCAAGTTGAGGATGTTCATCTTCTGGCGATTGGGAGCCACCTGGTGAATCATCATCCCAAAGCCCTGGAAGAACCTTGGCGTCCGCTCGTCGCCTTCTATGCTGACGCTCACCGTTCCTTTGTTCATCAAAGGTGTTGAGACGAGGGTGCGCTCCTTGTGGACCGATTCGTAGAAGCCTGTGACGAGGCTCAGTGACGGGGCCACAATCCACTTGAAGCCCTCGGGCAGGGAGTGCCACGTGAGGTCGATGACGCCGTTGTTCACAATACTGCTTGAGCCGTAGCGGGTCATGCCCATCAAGGTTCCAGTGGCCCTGCCCTTCATGATGCCGTCGTTGACGATGTTGCACGAGTCCGACGCCGTGGTAATCATGCGGCAGTCCTCGGCAATCTCCGCATCCATGGTCATCGTCCCGGAGTTCAGTGACGATGCGTATGCTCCCTGCACGCCTATGCCGCGCAGTCTCATGCGGGATGACCCCTGACCTTTGAATGTAATGGTTCCCCTGTTGATGAACGTACCGCCATTGTTCGACGCCATGCCGTAGCAATAGATGGTGAAGGGTGCCGATGGGTCGTGGTCTAAGTGTATCTCTATCGTGCCCTCATTGATGAGCGTATTGCGCTTGCCTGCCGAGCAGAGGGCAATGAGCCGCATGTACTCGTACTCACCCTCCTTCACGTCGGGAATGCTCATCTGGTCCTTAAAGCGTTCCACAAGTCCCTTGGTGTGTATCTCTATCACGCCGTTGTTGACCAGCGTGATGTCATCAGCCGAGTGCAGCGTATCTTGTTCGTTGCCAGTGAGTGCAATGGCACTCATCGCGCAGCAGTCAAGGGTTTTCTTCTCCTTGAAGCCGCTGAGCGTCAGTCCGAAGGTCTTCCTGATGCTCACTTTGTCCTTGTCGTCAAGACCGATGACGATGTGCTTGTCGTTGACGACGGTGACGTGGGGTTTGTCAGCAAACAGCTGCTTCCCCTTTGCCAGCTGTTTGGCAGATGCAGAAGCAGGCAACAGGACTGCCAGCATGAGGAGCATGCCGACAAGTCCTGTGCGCTTGCTTTCGATGATGTTGTAGAATGATTCTCTCATCACCTTAATTTATAATGCTTACCTTATTTAATAACTATACAGCTGTGCCCAGCCTCCTTGGCATCCTCTGTCTGGTGTACCAAAGCAGTCGGGTCGATGTCAGTCGGTTTCCCGTCGACAGTGATACGTGCGTCGCTCAGGTCGAGCTGTATACTGTGGCAGGCGAACACATAGGGTGCCTGGTTAAAGTCGCGCTCGCGCGTGTTCCATGCCACGACTTTCAACTTGACGGGGTTATCGTTCTTGTTCTGCATGTTCACGCCCATGTCGGCGGTGATGTACTTCTGCGGGCCTTCCTGTGTGACCTCCACCGTACCTTCATTTGATACATAGCGCACGGGAGTCTCACCCTCGTCCTTGTTCTCCATCTGATAATAGAAACCGAAGGCGATGGCATCGGGGCCGCTGGCCTCGGAGCCTACGAGGTGTACCTTGATGCTTCCACGGTTGACAATCGGCGCGGGAAGGAGCGTTCC
>JAEEPF010000147.1 GCA_016284635.1 Prevotella sp. | reverse complement strand
AGTATTGGGCACCGAGGGCCCAAGTGTCACCAGGGTCATTGGTCTCTTCCCATTGAGGGAAGCCCCAGTCTTCGGCATCGAAGCAGAGGAAGTCGATACCTAGAGAAGGAGTCAGGAGACAGGAGTCTGGAGACAGGAGGCGGGCGAGTTCGAGCATGACGGCGACGCCAGAGGCACCATCGTTGGCAGCGAGGACTGGTTTATGCCAGTTGGACTCATCAGGATCGTTATCAGCCCATGGACGACTGTCCCAGTGGGCACAGATCAGGATGCGGTCTGTGAGGTCTGGGCGATAGCTAGCGATGATGTTGGTGGCACGGAGCATCGTGCCGTCGTAGCCTTTGAGCAGGGCTTTCTGGGGAGTGACACTCATGCCATATGACTTGAACTTCTCCATGATCCATGCGCCACAGTCTTCATGGGCCTGACAGTTCATGGTACGAGGACCAAATTCGCATTGGGCTTCACAGAAGGCGAAGGCACTGTCTGCACAGAAGGCAGGACCTGCAGGCTGGAGGACAGCGACGTCGTTAGAGGCGGCCTGCTTGCGAAGACCGCAGGATGTTACGAGGAAGGAGGAAGAAATTAAAAGAATAGAGAATAGTATAAGCGGATTACAAATCCTTATACTCTTTGCTGCCGAATTGCAAATTCGGCAGAACGACACTATACTTATTTCGTTTATCTTGGTAATCATCTGTAAACTGTAAACCGTAAACTGTAAACTAAAAAACTAAACCTTCTGCGCCTCGGCCATCACACGGAGGAAGTTGCCACCCCAGATCTTCTGGATATCCTCATCGCTGTAACGCTTAAGGAGCAGTTGACGGGTGAAGTTGAGGAGTTCTGAACTGTCTGCCAGCCCAGGGACACCACCATCGCCATCGAAGTCGGTGCCAAGCCCCACATGGTCGATGCCCATCACGTCAATTGCATGCTCCAAATGTGCTATGACATCGAGGATGGTTGCCTGGGCATCCTTACACAGGAAACCGTTATAGATGGTGGTCTGTGCCACACCACCCTTGGCAGCCAGGGCACGCATCTGGTCATCGGTGAGGTTGCGGGGATGGTCGCAGAGGGCACGAGCAGAAGAATGGCTGCACACGATGGGCTTCGTGCTGATGTCGAGGGCATCGTAGAAGCTCTTCTCACCAGCATGGCTCATATCGACAAGAATGCCCAAGCGGTTCATCTCTGTGATGACCTGTCGTCCGAAGTCACTGACGCCTCCATGCGTCTGAGTGCTCTTCGAGGCCGAGTCACAGATATCGTTGTCGCCATTGTGACAGAGAGTGATATAGACGATGCCACGATCGGCAAAGTGCTGGATATTCGCGATATTATGTTCGAGGGCGATGCCATTCTCGATGCCCAGCATGATGCTCTTGAGACCTAAGTGCTTGTTCTTCCAGAGATCCTCTGGGCTTCGTGCCAGGGCGAGGTAACGACGGTTATCACGGACGATAGTCTCTATCTGATCGAAGATATTGTCTGCATATGCCTTGGCGTTTTCTGTAGGCTGTGGGAGATAAGACACCATAATCGTTGCGTCCTGACGACCCTCTGTCATCTTGTGGAGATCGACGAGGATACGAGGATCCCGCTGTTCGAAGTGGATGCCCTGGGGGAAAAACATCGGGGTGTCGCAGTGGGTGTCGAGGGTGAGGATGCGGTCGTGCACCTGATGCGCCTCCCGATAGAGGTTCGCCTCCCTTACGAGCCACTGGAAGAGTGGAAGACCACTCTCCATACACTCCGGATGCCATTGTACACCCAGGATGGGTTTGAATTCGCTGCTCTCCATCGCCTCGATGACCCCATCGGGGGCTGTGGCAACAACACGGAACTTGGCGCCTGGGTCGCTCACTGCCTGATGGTGGAAGGAGTTGACAAAGAACTTTGAGCTTTGAACTTTGAACTTTGAACTGTATGATTTGTAAATGTCCGAGAGAATAGAGTCTGGTTCGATGGTGACAGAGTGAGTGGGTTCTGAACGGTCGGCATCCTGCGAATGTTTGATCTCTCGCACCTCCGTACCCCCGTGCCCCCGTACCTCCGAAAGGTCCTGCGCCACCTTGCCACCTAAGGCCATGGCAAGGGTCTGGATGCCACGACAGATGCCGAGGATGGGAATCTGACGGTTGTAGGCGAGACGAGTGATCAGCAACTCTGCATTATCACGCTCCTGATTGATGCCGTGGAGCAGAGGCGATGGTTCTTCGCCAGCCCAAAGGGGGTTGTAGTCGCCACCACCACTGAGGATGAGACCATCGATCCGCTGGAGGGTATTGATGATCACATGACGGTCAGCCACTGGAGGGATAATGACAGGCACGCCACCTGCCTCCACCACCGACTGATAGTAACCACGCCCCAACTTACACGTCAGGTCCTCGTAATTACCCGTGATACCAATGACTGGCATCGCCGATGCCTCTGGATATCGGGCGTAGATACCCTCCAACTGCGCCTGCAGGTCGAACTTGTTCTTCAT
The DNA here is from genome assembly GCA_016284635.1 of Prevotella sp. GTDB lineage: Bacteria > Bacteroidota > Bacteroidia > Bacteroidales > Bacteroidaceae > Prevotella. Next base: position 5,506 of record JAEEPF010000147.1, on the reverse strand, counting down.
ACTCCTTCTCTCCTTACTCCTTTACTCCTTCTCTCCTTCTTTATTGTCCTCCACATTGATGGGGATCTCACGCTTCAGACTCTGTTCGAGGGAGATGAGCGTCTCTGTGGCCACCACGCCATGAATGCTCTGCAACTTACCATTCAGCAGATCCATCAGCTGTTCGTTGTCACGGGCATAGAGCTTGACGAGCATCGTGTAAGGGCCTGTGGTGAAATGGCACTCCACCACCTCGGGGATGTGCTTCAGACACTCCACCACATCCTTGTACATCGAGCCTTTCTCGAGGTTGATGCCTACGTAGGTGCAGGTGCTGTAGCCCAGGCTCTTCGGATTGACATCGAAGCCACTGCCTGTGATGACATCGGCATCGATGAGGTGTTGAACACGCTGGTGGATGGCGGCACGTGAGACATTACACTCTGCGGCCACATCCTTGAAGGGGATACGGGCATTCTTTGACAGGATGCTCAGAATCTTCTTGTCTAAGAGATCGATTTTTTCCATTATTTCCTCTATTTATTACATTTTGATAGCAAAAGTACGACTTTTTATTGAATAATGCAACTTTTTTGAGGAAAATCTAAAAAAAGTGTGCCACTTTCGTGACACACTTGCTTATTTCTTGACTATTTCGACTAATTCGACGTCGAAGATCAGCGTACTGTATGGTTTAATTGCTCCAGTGTCCCTGTCGCCATAAGCGAGCTCGCTGGGGATGAACAAACGCCACTTTGAGCCTACGGGCATCATCGTGAGAGCCTCTGTCCAGCCCTTGATCACCTGGGCAGGGGTGAACTCAGCGGGCTCACTACCATGCTTGGCGGAAGCATCGAACACAGTACCATCGATAAGACGACCCTCGTAGTTCACCTTCACTTTGTCGGAAGCCTGGGGCACCTCACCCTCACCCTTCACGAGAATCTGATACTGCAGACCGCTGGGGAGTGTGACGACACTGTCGCGCTTGGCGTTCTCCTCAAGGAACTTGCGACCTGCATCACGATTGGCGCCATAGAGTTTCTCCTGCTTGGCAGCCATATCTGCCTCGTGCTTCTGACGGAAATACGTCTCAGCAGCCGTCTGTGTGAAATGTGTGGAGTCCTTTGACAGAGCATCGGCAAAACCACGATAGAAGAGGTCTGCGACAATAGAGTCGGGAGAGTCGGTAAAATCATTGCTCATACCTGGTAACATCCGGCTGCGCAACTGACCGGCAATCTCCATACCAGCCGCATAAGCCTTTAACTTCGGATCAGTGCCAGCCTTCACCATCTCCTTGAAACCACGGATGAAGTCGGCCATATAAGTGGTATCGACCCCGTGCTGCTGGATGAGGAAGGGAATCAGTCCGTTGGTGACGCTCATACCACCAGCATAGCTGACAGAGTCAGAACTGGTGACAAGCTGTACAGGTTCTACGACTGTGGCTGCGGGTTCTGCAGTCTTGGTTTTCTTCTTGGCGGCATCAGCCGTATAGAAAGAAGCACCCGCCACGAGGGCGAGTGCGATAATCATGAGCTTTTTCATTACTTCTTAGCAGGATCTACTTCGAGCAACTCCAGTTTGAAGATCAGGGCAGAGAAGGGCTTGATGTCCTTACCCTGTTCACGCTCGCCATAAGCCAGCTCCTGGGGAATATAAACCTCCCACTCAGAACCTGCAGGCATGTGGCAGAGAATCTCGGTCCAACCCTTGATGACACTTCTTACAGGGAAGGTGGCAGGCTCGCCACGCTTGTAAGAACTGTCGAACACGGTGCCGTCGATGAGACGACCCTCATAGTTCACTTTCACGACAGAGGAATCGGTGGGGATGGCACCATTACCCTCCTTGATGACCTTGTACTGAACACCGCTGGGCAGGGTCTTCACACCCTCTTTCTTGGCATTCTCAGCAAGGAACTTCTCACCAGCCTCCTTGTTCGGGCCATAGGTCTTCTCCATCTGCTTGGCCTTGATCTCACGCATCAGGCGCTCAGCAAGAATCTGGGCAGAATCCATCGTCATCAGCGACTTCTTACCAGTCGTAGCAGAGACGAAACCAGCCATAAAGTTCTTCAGGGAGATGGTCTTCGTAGAGTCATCACCAAACACCTGGTAGTTGATGCCCTTCACCATACGGTTGGCAATCTGCTGACCGATCTGGATACCGGCATAGTAAGCAGCCTTCTTCTTGTTGTCACCAGCATTGGCACCCTCGTTGAGACCCTTGATGAACTCGGCCATATAGGTCGTGTCGACGTCGAGGTTTCCTACGAGGTACTCCTTCAGGCCCTGGGTCTGAGCCATACCGATTGCATAACTCATCGTGTCGATGTCACTCTTCAGGCTAGCCTTCGGAGTGCCGTTGCCGCAAGACATAATCATCACGGCAGCTACTGCTGCAACAGCAGCAAATGTAAACTTCTTCATATTACTATATACTTTGAACTTTAAACTTTTTACCTTTTTACTTTTTTACCTTTAAACGACCTGGATCAGCTCCACGTCGAAGATCAGGGCTGCGAACGGGGGAATCTGAGCACCTGCACCACCCTCGCCGTATGCCAGACGATAGGGGATGAAGAAACGGTACTTAGCGCCCTCCTGCATGAGCTGCAGACCCTCTGTCCAACCTGCGATGACCTGTTGCAGGGGGAAGGTGGCAGGCTCGCCACGCTGGTAACTGCTGTCGAAGACGGTACCATCGATGAGTGTACCCTCATAGTGGCACATCACCGTATCCTTGGCCGTGGGCTTCTTGCCGTTACCCTCTTTCAGCACCTGATACTGCAAACCGCTGGGCAAGGTGATGACCTCAGCCTTCTTGGCGTTCTCAGCGAGATACTTCTCACCAGCCTCCTTATGCACCTTACCTTGTTCGGCACGCTCAGCCTGGAGCTTCTGCTCCTGCTTCTTGAAATAGTCCTGTACAATCACCTGGGCCTCACGATGAGACACCTTCAGCTCCTTGCCCTCAAGCACGTCCTTGATGGCCTGAGCGAAATCATCGGCACTGATGTCCTGGGCACCCATCTGTGCCAGTTGCTGGCCGATGCCAAGGCCCAAAGCATAACTTAATTTATCCATTCTTTCTATATATTAATAATGTGTACTCTCAAAAATCGGCTGCAAAGGTACAACCTTTTGGGGAGTTAAAGGAGTTAAAGGAGTTAAAAGGAGTTAAAGGACATTACCTTTTTATCTGAAATGCGTATATTTGCACAAAATTCAAAAATAATATGATGAAAAAGATTGTTGTATTGACTGGTGCCGGCATGTCGGTGGAGAGTGGTCTGAAGACCTTCCGCGATGCTGACGGACTATGGGAGAACTATCCCGTGTCGAAAGTGGCCACCCACGAAGGCTGGGAGGCAGATCCTACGCTTGTGACGAACTTCTACAACATGCTCCGCAAGAAATGCTGGGGTGTGCAGCCTAACGAAGGTCACAAACTCGTGGCGAAACTGGAAGAACAGTATAATGTGACGGTGGTGACGCAGAATGTGGACAACCTGCATGAGATGGCTGGTTCCTCGAAGGTGATCCATCTGCATGGTGAACTGATGAAGGTCTGTTCGAGCCGTGATGTGGACGATCCCCGTTATCAGATCCAGCTCACACCTGAGAACTGTGAGATTGAGCCGGGTACGAAGGCTGGTGACGGTTCATTGCTGCGTCCTTACATCGTGTTCTTCGGGGAGGCTGTGCCTAACATCACCATTGCCGCAGAGGAGGTTCAGGAGGCTGATATCCTCGTGATCATCGGCACGTCGCTGGTGGTCTATCCTGCCGCTGGATTGTTGCATTATGCCCGTCCTGGCGTGCCTGTCTATCTCATTGACCCGAACCCCATCAATGCGGGCAGTCGTGTCACACAGATCCAGAAGGGCGCCTCCGAGGGCATGAAGGAACTCATAAAGACCTTGATGCCGCAAGAGTAATTGTTTCTCCCCCTGAGTAGGGGGAGCCAGAGGGGGTCTGAGCAAGGGCAGATTCTGAGGCTGATCAGACCACCCCTAACCCCTCCTACTCAGGAGGGGAAATAAAATCTGTGTCGCTCGGCTTTGCCGCTTGCTACCATCGGGACGCAAGAATCCGTGCCAAATATTATTTCCGGTCTTTGCGGATGAGTTCGAGGAGTTTTTCTACGGCCTCGGCCTCAGGGATGTTCTTCTCCACACACTCCTTTGCCTTGTAGAGGGAGATCTTCCCACGACCTGCCCCCACATAGCCATAGTCGGCATCGGCCATCTCACCAGGGCCATTGACGATACAGCCCATGATGCCAATCTTCAGACCCACCAGGTCTTTTGTGGCAGCCTTGATCTTGGCGATGGTCTCCTGGAGGTTATAGAGCGTACGGCCACACCCTGGACACGAGATGTACTCCGTCTTCGTGAACTTGATGCGGGCAGCCTGAAGGATGGCATCAGAAAGCTCCGTGAGCTTTTCAATGGAGAATTGATAATTGATAATTGATAATTTGTGAGCCTTCTTGTCGATGAAGAGGGCACCAACAGCCATCGCAGCCTTCAGCTGGAGCGTCTCCCAATCTGGGGCATCGAGGGTCAGCGTGACGGTATCGTCCTTAATACTCGCCTCAGCCTCCTCACGCAGACGACAGCACTCGGGAATCATATCCACGAGTTTGCGGGCAACAGGAATCTCACACTCAGGCTCCTCAGAGAGAGACACGCGGATGGTATCACCGATACCCTCGGTCAACAGGGCACCTATACCCACAGCCGATTTGATACGTCCGTCCTCTCCTTCGCCAGCCTCCGTGACACCCAAATGCAGGGGATAGTGCATATCCTCCTTATCCATCGCCTGTACCAACAGACGGACGGTAGTCACCATCACCACCGTGTTAGAGGCTTTGATAGAGATGACCACATCATTGAACTGCTCGCGCTTAAAAATCCTCAGGAACTCCAGACAACTCTCCACGATACCCTCAGGCGTGTCGCCATAACGGGACATGATACGATCCGAGAGTGAACCATGGTTCACACCGATACGCACGGCGGTGTGATGTTCCTTGCAGATATTCAGGAATGGCACCAACTGGCGCTCTATCTTCTCCAACTCAGCGGCATACTCCTCATCGGTGTACTCCAGATGCTTGAACGTACGACCGGGATCCACATAGTTGCCCGGATTGATACGCACCTTCTCACAGTAGAGGGCTGCCACATCTGCCGTATGGGCCGTGAAATGGACATCAGCCACCAGCGGCTGGTTATATCCCTCCGCCTTCAGACGAGCGGAGATATTCTTCATATTCTCTGCCTCTCGTGTTCCCTGGGTGGTGAAACGCACCAGTTCGCCACCGGCATCGATGATACGTTTGGCCTGTGCCACACAGCCCTCGGTATCGTTGGTGTCCACCGTAGCCATCGACTGGATACGGATGGGATTATTTCCTCCAATGCCGATATTCCCGACACGGGCCTCAGTTGATAGTCTTCGTTTGTACATATTAAGAATCAATTACACTTAAAATTATACTTCACCTCAGC
>JAEEPF010000146.1 GCA_016284635.1 Prevotella sp. | reverse complement strand
TCGAAGTCGACGCATTGGAAGAAGTACAGAGTATCAAGGGTGGTCTGAAGGGCCTCTATGTGGGCAAGGTGCTCACTTGTGAAGTCCATCCCAACAGTGACCATCTGCATGTGACAACAGTAGACTTAGGCAAAGGTGAGCCTTCCCAGATTGTGTGTGGTGCTCCGAATGTGGCCGCTGGTCAGAAAGTGATCGTGGCCGACCTCGGCTGTGTGCTCTACGATGGCGATCAGGAGTTTGTCATCAAGAAGTCCAAGCTGCGTGGTGTGGAGTCCAATGGTATGATCTGTGCAGAGGATGAGATCGGTATTGGCAATGACCATTCTGGTATTATCGTTCTGCCTGAGGATGCTGTGGTAGGTACGCCCGCCGCTGAGTATTATCATTTAGAGAGCGACTGGCTCATTGAGGTGGACATCACGGCAAACCGTGCCGACGGTCTCTCTCACTGGGGCGTGGCCCGTGACCTGTATGCCTGGCTGATGAGCAACGGCCACGAGACACAGATGCATCGTCCTGACTGCTCGAAGTTCAAGGTGGACAATCACGACCTGCCTGTTGAGGTGGTTATTGAGAACCAGGAGGCCTGCAAGCGCTATGCCTGTGTCAGCATCACGGACTGTGAGGTGAAGGAATCTCCTGACTGGCTGAAGAACAAGTTGATCACCGTTGGTCTGCGTCCTATTAATAATATTGTCGATATCACCAACTATATCATGATGGCCTATGGTCAGCCGCTGCATTGTTTCGATGCCGATATGGTGAAAGGACATAAGATTGTGGTGAAGACGATGCCTGAGGGTACGCCCTTCCAGACACTCGACGGTGTGGAACACAAGCTCTCTGACCGTGACCTGGCTATCTGCAATGCGGAAGATCCGATGTGTATTGCCGGTGTCTTCGGAGGTAAGGGTAGTGGTACCTACGAAACTACGAAGAACGTGGTGCTTGAGAGTGCCTACTTCCATCCTACATGGATCCGCAAGTCAGCCCGTCGTCATGGTCTGAGCACGGATGCCAGTTTCCGTTTTGAGCGTGGTGTCGATCCCAATGGTACTATCTATGCACTGCAGCAGGCTGCCATCCTCTGTCAGGAACTGGCAGGCGGTAAGGTGTCTATGGATATCTGCGACGTCTATCCTGAACCAATCAAGAACGCAGTCGTTGATCTCAGTTATGAGTATGTGAATAATCTGATAGGCAAGGAGATTACGCCTGGTATCATCAAGTTTCTCTGTCGTGCACTCGACATAGAAGTCAAGTTTGAGAATGCGCAGGGGCTGACGCTGGAGATTCCTGCCTATCGTGTTGATGTGCAGCGTCCTTGTGATGTGGTGGAGGATATCCTGCGTATATATGGATATAATAATGTGGAGATTCCCACGCAGCTGAAGAGTTCGTTGGTTATCAAGGGTGAAGAGGACCAGAAGCATAAGCTTGCCAACCTCGTCAGCGAACAGTTGGTAGGCGAGGGCTTCAATGAGATCCTGAATAACTCGTTGAGTAAGTCGTCGTATTACGACGACAAACAGGACACGCTGGTGCATATCATGAATCCGCTCTCAAGCGACCTCAATGTGATGCGCCAGACCTTGCTCTTCGGTGGTTTGGAGAGCATCCAGCACAACGTGAACCGCAAGCGCCAGAATCTGCGTTTCTTCGAGTTCGGCAATGTCTATACTTTCAATCCAGAGAAGCAGAACGACGATGAGCCGATGCAGGCATACAAGGAGCAATATCATGCTGCACTCTGGGTGACGGGTAAGCGTGTGGAAGGCTCCTGGGCTCATAAGAACGAGGATTCCACCTTCTATGAGTTGAGTGCCTGTGTGGAGAACATCCTCCGTCGTATTGGTGTGAAGCCGGGCATGATCGTCCGCAAGAAGTCTGAGAACGACATCTTCTCTGCTGGCTTGACGATTGAGAACCGTGGAGGCAAGACACTCGTCGAGATGGGTATCATCACCAAGAAACTCCAGAAGCAGTTCGGCCTCGACAATCCTGTCTATTATGCAGAACTTAACTGGACGGCCCTGATGAAGGTCATCAAGAAGAACGAGGTGCTTTATACGGAGATTTCCAAGTTTCCGCCTGTCAGCCGCGACCTCGCCCTGTTGGTGGATAACAGCGTCGAGTTTGCCCAGATTGAGCAGATTGCCCGCCAGACGGAAAAGAAACTGCTGAAGAATGTAGAACTCTTCGATGTCTATGAAGGTGACAAATTGCCCGCTGGCAAGAAGTCCTATGCAGTGAACTTTATCCTCCAAGATGAGGAGAAAACGATGGGTGACAAGCAGATCGATGCCATTATGCAGAAACTCATCGCCAACCTGAAGAAGCAACTCAACGCTGAATTGCGTTAATTATCAATTATCAATTGTCAATTATCAATTAAAATAAATAGAAATGGGAAGAGCATTTGAATATCGTAAGGCTACAAAGCTGAAGAGATGGGGCCACATGGCCAAGACATTTACAAAGATTGGTAAGCAGATCGCCATTGCCGTGAAGGCTGGTGGTCCAGAACCAGAGAACAACCCCGCACTGCGTGCTATCATTGCCAACGCCAAGCGTGAGAACATGCCGAAGGATAACATCGAGCGTGCCATCAAGAACGCGATGGGTAAGGACCAGAGCGACTACAAGGAGGTGACCTACGAGGGATATGGCCCTCACGGCATCGCCATCTTCGTGGAGACACTGACTGACAACACCACTCGTACGGTGGGTGACGTGCGCAGCGTCTTCAACAAGTTCAACGGCAACCTGGGCACTCAGGGTTCACTGTCGTTCCTGTTTGATCACAAGGCTGTGTTTACTTTCAAGAAAAAGGACGACTTGGATATGGACGAGATGATCCTCGACTTGATTGACTACGGTGTGGAGGATGAGTATGATGAGGATGAGGAGGAGAACAGCATCACCATCTATGGCGATCCTTCTTCATTCGGTGCCATCCAGAAACATCTGGAGGAGAACGGCTTCGAGGTGACGGGTGCAGAGTTCACCCGTATCCCCAATGACCTGAAGGATGTGACAGCCGAGCAGCGTGAAACCATCGACAAGATGGTTGAGAGATTGGAGGACTTTGATGATGTCCAGACGGTTTACACGAACATGAAACCTGAAGAGGTTGAAGCTTAATACAGAATGATCCCCGCTGGTTCAAGGCGGGGATCTTTTTTAATAGTCTTTATCTGTAAATACGAAATCGAGCAACACCTTCTTTGGATCTTTCTCCGAACGATAGGTGTAGGCAAAACGATAGTGGTTGTCTTTGTAGAGCTTGAGCGTCGTTGTGTTGCGCAGTTCGTTCTTCAAGATGTTCCCAGCGTCAAGCTTCTCCACGATGCTGTCATTATCGGCAAAGCCTGTCAACCTATAATAATAATGTAAGGTGTGGGTCTCCCGTTCAAAGGTCAGACTGTCTAAGATGGAGTTATTGTCCATCTTGGCTGGGCAGTTTTTCCTTGTATACTCTTTTGTCTCCCTCGCACAACGGTCCTCAAGTGACTCTTGACAAGCCGTCAATAACAGCAAAAAAGCTGATAATACCCATAACTTTTTCATAATGAATGCTATTTTTGGGTGCAAAGATACAAAAAAAAGCAAAAATATCCATAATCCGACGATTTTTTTGTACCTTTGCACTTTAAAGACGCATAGAATTAATGGATCATATCAGGAATTTCTGTATCATCGCACATATTGACCATGGTAAGTCTACCCTGGCAGACCGTCTATTGGAGTTCACCAAGACCATTCAAGTGACGGAAGGACAGATGCTGGATGACATGGATCTGGAACGTGAACGAGGCATCACCATCAAGAGCCACGCCATCCAGATGGAATATATGTATCAGGGTGAGAAGTATATCCTGAATCTGATCGACACCCCAGGACATGTGGACTTCTCCTACGAGGTGAGCCGTTCAATCGCTGCTTGCGAGGGAGCGCTGTTGGTGGTGGATGCCACCCAGGGCGTACAGGCTCAGACCATCTCGAACCTCTATATGGCCATTGACCATAATCTGGAGATTATTCCCGTCATCAATAAGATAGATATGCCTTCGGCCATGCCTGATGAGGTGGAGGACGAGATTATCGACCTCATTGGCTGTGACCGTTCAGACATCATCCGTGCCTCAGGCAAGACGGGTGAGGGTGTCGAGGATATCCTGAATGCGGTGGTTGAGCGCATCCCTCATCCGGAGGGTGACGAGAAGGCGCCGCTGCAGGCACTCATCTTCGACTCGGTGTTCAACTCCTTCCGTGGGATCATTGCCTACTTCAAGATTGTCAATGGCGTGATCCATACGGGCGATCTTGTGAAGTTCTTCAATACGGGTATGGAGTATGATGCTGATGAGATCGGTGTGCTGAAGATGGACATGATTCCCAGAAAAGAACTGCGGACAGGCGATGTGGGCTATATCATTAGTGGCATCAAGAACTCGAAGGAGGTGAAGGTGGGTGATACGATCACCCATGTCGCCAAGCCTTGTTGTGCAGCCATCGAGGGCTTCCAAGAGGTGAAGCCGATGGTCTTTGCAGGTGTCTATCCCATCGATCCCACGGATTATGAGAACTTGAGGGCCTCTTTGGAGAAACTACAGTTGAACGATGCCTCACTGACATTCACGCCAGAGTCGTCTGTGGCATTGGGCTTCGGTTTCCGTTGTGGATTCCTCGGCCTGCTCCACATGGAGATTGTGCAGGAACGACTCGACCGTGAGTTCGATATGGATGTGATCACCACGGTGCCCAACGTGTCCTATATGTGTTACACTAAACAAGGTGAGGTGAAGGAGGTGCATAATCCCTCTGGTCTGCCCGATTTGACGATGATAGAACATATTGAGGAACCTTATATCCGGGCCTCGATCATTACGGCGGCAGACTATATCGGCCCCATTATGACACTCTGCCTTGATAAGAGAGGTGAATTGATTGATCAACAGTATGTCAGTGGAAATCGCATCGAACTGCACTTCATGCTGCCGTTGGGAGAGATCGTCATTGATTTCTACGACAAACTGAAGTCCATCTCCAAGGGCTATGCTTCATTCGACTATCATGTTGACGGCTTCCGTCCATCGAAGTTGGCTAAGTTGGATATCCTGCTTAATGGAGAACCTGTTGATGCCCTCTCTACACTGACGCATCAGGACAATGCCGTTACCTTCGGACGTCGGATGTGTGAGAAACTGAAGGAATTGATTCCCCGTCAGCAATTCGACATCGCCATTCAGGCTGCCATCGGGGCGAAGATCATTGCCCGTGAGACGGTGAAGCAGGTACGTAAGGATGTGACTGCCAAGTGCTATGGCGGTGACGTCAGCCGTAAGCGTAAGCTGTTGGAGAAACAGAAGCGTGGTAAGAAACGTATGAAACAGATCGGTAATGTAGAGGTGCCTCAGAAGGCTTTCCTCGCCGTTCTGAAACTCGACTGATCTAAGTAAAATCTAAATTATAAAATAGTAAATAGTAAAATCGTAAATTACAATTACTCTATGCCGAACATTGCTATTACAACCAGAGACGTGGCTCGTGAGTTAGCCAGACGTTACAGCACAATGACTCATGATGAGTTGGATTTACTCGAGAGCATCCTTGTGCCGATGAAATTTGCCAAGAACGAACTGATCTTGAAGGAGGGTGAGACATGTACGAACATCTATTGGGTCGTCAAAGGTCTCGTCCGTCAGTTCTATTTCAAGAATGATAAGGAACTGACGGAATACATGGCGACAGAAAACAACATCGTGATGTGTATCGAGAGCCTGTTCATGGAACAGCCCACCCGTCTGCAGATTAAGGCCATAGAACCTACCGTTATGATTGCTATGCCAAAGGCAGAATTGGAGGCTGTGGCCATGAAGAGTGTGAACATACAGATCCTCTACCGTAAGATCTTGGAAGAATCACTTATCCTTAGCCAGCACCATGCCGACATGCTCCGCTTCGAGAGTGCACAGGATCGTTATCAGAAACTGGTCAAGAATCAACCCCAGCTGGTGCTCCGTGCCCCATTGGTCTATATCGCCAGTTATCTCCAGATGACGCCAGAGACCCTATCTCGCGTCCGTACCGCCGCATTGTTAGAAAAATAAAATCATCCCGCCGATTGGCGGGATGATTCGTTTAATGCCTTTCCAAGTACAGGCTATGGTCTATGCACCGTGGCAACTCCTCCTGATAATGTGTCACATAAATCAACGTCTTCTCCGGATCTTGACAATATTCATCCACTCGGTCTTTCACCATCCTGCGGTTCACATCGTCCAGACCATGTAACGGCTCATCGAGAATCAAAAGGCTAGGCTCTTTGACGAAAGCACGTGCTACAAGAATCAGTCTCTGTTCTCCACTCGACATCTCGCGGAAATTCCTGTCTGCCAAATGACCGATACCGAAGATGTTCAGCCATTTCCTACATTGCGATTGTTCTGTCTCGTTTGGCTTGACATACAGTCCGACGGTATCTTTCAGTCCACTGGCCACAATCTGTATCGCAGGAATATTCTGCTTATAGCTGCGATGCATCTCTGGTGACACATAACCGATCTGTTTCTTGATGTCCCAGATACTTTCACCAGATCCTCTCTTGTGCCCGAACAAAGAAATATCACACGCATAACTTTGTGGATTGTCTGCACAGACCAACGAGAGTAGGGTAGACTTCCCACAGCCATTCTGTCCGGATAACGACCAGTGCTCTCCCTTCCTCACCGTCCAGTCGAGGTCCTTCAGGATCGTCCTTGTTCCATACCGTATGGTCACCTTGTTGAATTTTATTACCTCTTCTGGCGCAGCCGTCGCACATGGGGACTGTCCCTGCTGTGAGTAAGGAGCGTTAGCGACTGGATTACAGAGGGACTGTCCCCTGTGTGCGACCTTCGGCATCACCTTCATCTCTTTCACCTCTACGATATGCGTGATAAACGCCGGTATCTCGTCCGTCTTGGCCAGAACGAGAATAATTTGCAGTCCCTGCTCTTGAGCCAGCATCGTCATCAGGTCCTTCAACTGGTCACGGGTCTGAGCGTCGAGGCCGATAAACGGATTGTCCATGATCAGCACCCTTGGATTTGTAAACAGCGATGCAGCGAGTTTGTATTTCCTCAGTTCCCCGCTCGACAGGAGGATGATATACTTGTCCAGCAGACCTTCTAAATGGAACAACTCATAGAGATGCTTTTGTAAGGTACGACGTGCTGGGGTGTCCTCACCTGCCAACTGATACGCCTCTTCGAGCTTTTGGCCGACAGTAGGTGTCTCTTCATCTATCTCCATCTGGTTCCAGCGTTGTTGCAAGAAGTACGTACGGTCGTTATCCCCACCGTAAGTGTCTCGGAATGAGATATATTTCAGGTTGTCGTAGGGCTCGTAGAAACCATATCTCACCATATCTGGGAAGGCAGGGTGACGACCTGTCAACAGATCTACGAACATACTCTTTCCTGCCCCGTTTCTGCCTACGATGGCGATATGCTCGCCTTCCTCCATATAGAAGTTCACGGGTTCCGCCATACTCCACTCAGGCTTCCTCGCCCTCGCATTGATTATCTCTATAGTTCTCATATGAATACAACGGTTATATATTTAACGACAACTATAACAACAAAAACAACATTCGACCTTATGGTCGATAAGGAAAAAGTTGTCCATGTTGTCATAGTTGTCGTTATTAAAAAACATATTATTGTGGTTATTTCTTCTGTTTCGATATTTTGTCTTGGTTTTTGTTCACGAAATCCTTCCAACCCCGGTACTTCACATCACTCTCTGGCTTGCCGGCCTGCATGAAATGGCAGTAGGCCGCAGCAAGAGCATCCGTCGCATCCATAAACTTCGACATCTCCTCATTAGGAATCTTCAGCAATCGTTGCAACATACCTGCCACTTGTTCCTTCGAGGCATTGCCATTACCTGTCAGCGCCATCTTAATCTTCATCGGCGCATATTCATGGATAGGTACCCCATGATGGATGGCAGCAGCGATGGCCACACCTTGGGCACGGCCTAACTTCAGCATCGACTGCACGTTCTTGCCGAAGAACGGTGCCTCGATGGCCATCTCATCAGGCAG
>JAEEPF010000019.1 GCA_016284635.1 Prevotella sp. | reverse complement strand
AAAGTTACTACTTTTTAAGGAGTTAAAGGAGTTAAAGAAGTTAAAGGGAGTTAAAGGACATTACTTTCAAACAAAATTCATTACCTTTGCAGTCAACAAACAACAAATTAACATGAAAGGTATCGTATTAGCAGGAGGTTCAGGCACACGCCTCTACCCCATCACCAAGGGTGTCAGCAAGCAGTTGATTCCTATTTTCGACAAACCGATGATCTATTATCCCATCTCGACGCTAATGCTCGCAGGTATCCGTGAGATTCTGATTATCTCCACCCCCTATGACCTGCCGGGATTCCAGCGCCTGTTAGGCGACGGCAGTGAGTTGGGCGTGCGTTTCGAGTATGCCGAGCAGCCCTCTCCCGACGGTCTGGCCCAGGCGTTCATCATCGGTGAGAAGTTCATCGGTAAGGACAGCGTCTGTCTCGTCTTAGGTGACAACATCTTCTATGGCAGCGGTTTCACAGGCATGCTGAAGCAGGCTGTCATCAATGCAGAGCAGCACGATCATGCCACAGTCTTCGGCTACTGGGTGAACGACCCAGAGCGTTACGGTGTGGCCGAGTTCGACAAGGACGGCAACTGTCTCAGCATCGAGGAGAAGCCCGCCAAGCCAAAGTCAAACTATGCCGTCGTCGGTCTGTACTTCTACCCGAACAGTGTGGTGGAGATTGCAAAGAACATCAAGCCCAGTGACCGTGGAGAACTGGAGATTACCACCGTGAATCAGAAATATCTTGAACAGAAGAACCTGTTGGTTCAGACCCTGCAGCGCGGTTTCGCCTGGCTCGACACCGGTACCCACGACTCACTCTCAGAGGCCTCGACCTTCATCGAAGTCATCGAGAAGCGTCAGGGACTGAAGGTCGCCTGTCTGGAGGAGATAGCCTACAAGCGTGGCTGGATCACGAAAGAGCAACTGAAACAGCTGGCCGAGCCGATGGCCAAGAACGACTACGGCCAGTACCTGCTGCGTCGTGCAGAGGAATACGTCAGATAGCGTATTCCTCTACACAACGGGTGAGGGCTGCAGGATTTCCCATGTCGAACATACGTCCCTTCAGTCTGACACCCATCATTCCACTCCTTTGACGGACAGCCTCGAGGGCAGATGTCAGTTCTATCTCGCTGACGTGGTCTCCGTCAATTTCTTTTTTCATAATATCCTCATGCAACTGGGCGAACACCTCCGGCGTGAGGATGTACTGTCCAAAGACGCTATAATACTCTTTCTCCCCCTGTTTGTTGCGAACACCCAGGAACTCCTCGGCATAGCTGGATTTAGGTTTCTCGTGCATGATGTCAACGTTGAGGATGGTGTTTTCCTTATCCTCCCAGACGCCGTGAAGAATGCCGTAATGGCTCACCACAGATAAGGGGACGCTGTGGATGCTGACCATCAGGGAGTTGTAGCGTTCATATTCTTCGATGAGCTGCAGGGCACAGGGCTTGTTGGAGTCACTGCGGTAGATGGTGTCACCCAGAAGAAGCAATACAGGCTCGTTGCGGGCGAACTGTGCCGCCTGATAGACCGCATGACCGAAACCGCGTTTCTCACGCTGATAGACATAATGCAGACGCTTGCCAATATCGAGGATGTGATTCTCGTACTCCTGCGCCTCAGGATTCAGCTTGCGGAGATGCTCATCGGAGAGCGGGCGCTCGAAGTAGTCGGCATACTGCTGACGTTCCTCTTCAGAACCCAGCACCAGACAGATCTCCTCGATGCCACTCTTCACCAACTCCTCCAGAAGGATCAGGATCACGGGACGCACCATCCCATCAGGACACGGGATGGGAAAGAAATCCTTCTTCAAGGCACGTGTGGCAGGATAAAGCCGGGTGCCGAAGCCTGCCACAGGGATAATGGCGCGACGCACCGTGTGAACCGGCTTCAGTGTGAGAGGATAAGCCTTCATGCCACGATCATTGAGATAGGCAATCAACTGCTGCTGAGCCTCAGCACTGCAAGCCAGGAACTGAACAGAGCCGTCACCATGAGAGCCGACACCCTTGCCACCCCATACGAGCGGTTGGATGTCAGGATCCTGAAGTACACTGTGGAGCTTGGGCGACCTGAGGGCAGGCGACATCGGCACCACCTTCTCATCGAAGAGCGCTTCCGCCTCTGTCATCAGCTGTCCCAACGACTCTGCATCCCCCTCCGCCATATATTGGATGGCACGATGGACGATATCGAGGTTCTGTTGTCCGAGAGCCTCGTGCTCAGCACGGTCTGCATCGGTCGTAGGGAAGGGATAGGCCTTGTTCAGGTCGGAGAGGATCTTGATGGTGTCCTTCTCGGCACAGAGATCGGCAAAGACCCAATAGAGATGTGTCTTCACATTGAGAGAACGCACCTCTATCTCGTCTCCGTCAAAGGTCATCAGATTCGGCTTCACACCAAAGGCACAAGCCTGATCCAGACGTCCACAACGACTACTGGTCCGCAATTCCCCCACATAGGCGATGTTCATCTCGCCAAGGGTGTTCAGATTCAGGTTATATAATAAATTGAACGCGCGTGCGACAAGGACACAAATGGCTGCAGAACTGGAGAGACCACTCTTCATAGGGAGTGTCATCGACTTGATGCGGATGCGCACACCACCCACTTTGTACCACTCGAGCATATAAGAGGCCACACCGGCACAATAGCAGAAGAACGAACCCGATTTCGCAATGCGCTTCAGTTCTGACTCGTCCATCCGACAGGAGAAATCCTGCCATACTCCTGTTATCTCCGGTGCTTCGCTGTAAAGTTCAAAGATGCTGGATTTCTCAACTTCGGCATAGATACCCTGTTCGATACCCGTCACGATGGCAGCACCTGGAGCGATGTCGGCGTTCATCGTTCGATAATGACCAGCCCAGTCGGTATGCTCACCAAAGAGGCACAGACGCCCCGGAACAAATAGTTTTATCATAAATCTTGTAGTTTTATCAGTGCAAAGTTAGTAAAAAATGCCACAGATTACACAGATTTATGAAAGAAAAGAACTGAAAATGCACGTTTTTTGATATTTTTTTGCAATTTTGTTTGGTTGTTTCATCTAAAATGCCTACTTTTGCCCCGAAATTATTAACAATTAAAAAGATTATTGCCTATCGAAACAAACTTTACTCAAATACGATTAAATAGAAAATAGTATATGAGTACTTTAGAAAGTATGACCGACGAAGAGTTGGCATTATCTTACATCAATGGCAATAACCGAGCATTCGATGAGTTACTTTCAAGGAGTCAGGAAAAAATCTTCAGCTATATCATCTATATAGTGAAGGATGAGAATTTGGCCAATGACCTGTTCCAAGAGACATTCCTGAAAGCCATCACGAAAATGCAGAGTGGCAGATATACAGACTCGGGTAAGTTTTTCTGGTGGTTGACACGTGTGGCCCACAATGTCATCATCGACTACTACCGTGCCCACAAGAGCCGTCATATCGTAGAGCCCACGAAGGACAATGATCTCTCCAACCTGAACAGCAATTCGGTGATGGACGGCTGTCGCGAAAGCGAAATGGCCAATGCCCAGGTGCTGCGCGACGTGAAGAAACTGATGGAAGCCCTACCTGAACAGCAGCGCGAGGTGGTCTTTATGCGATACTACCAGGAACTGTCGTTCAAGGAGATAGCAAAGATCACGGGTGTGAGCATCAACACCTCATTAGGACGTATGCGCTACGCCCTCATCAACTTGAGGAAGCTGACGCACCAGCATGGGGTAAATCTCATATTAGAATAATTTAGGCGCGGATTACAGCCACAGATTACACAGATAAACACAGAAAATAAGATTAACACAGAAAAGAGATTAACACAGATAAAGAACTCTGTGAAAATCAATAATTCTGTGTTAATCTGTGAAATTAGTGGCTATAAACTGCGGAGATCGTGGATGACCTGCTCGGGGTTGGGAGCGTTGAAGACATAACTGCCACTGACGAGCACGTCGACACCAGCAGCCACCAAGCGGGGAGCCGTCTCTCCCTGCACGCCACCATCTACCTCTATCAACGTTTTACAGCCTTTTCTATCAATCATCTCGCGAAGGCGTTTCACCTTGTCGATGGTGTTCTCGATAAACTTCTGTCCGCCAAAGCCGGGATTGACACTCATCAGCAACACCATCTCCACGTCACCGAGGATATCCTCAAGCACAGAGACTGGGGTAGAAGGGTTGAGTGTGACACCAGCCTTCATACCTGCATTGTGGATCTCCTGGACGGTGCGGTGCAGATGGACGGAGGCCTCATAGTGGACGTTCATCATCATCGCACCAAGTTTGGCGGTCTGCTGGATGTAACGTTCGGGACGCTCAATCATATAATGCACGTCGAGAGATTTGGTACAGGCCTTCGCTACCGCCTCAAGAACGGGAAAGCCGAAGGAGATGTTGGGAACGAAAGAACCATCCATCACGTCAAGGTGAAGCCAGTCTGCCTCACTGCGGTTGATCATGTCGATGTCGCGGTCGAGATGGAGGAAGTCGGCAGCGAGTAAAGAGGGTGATACTATTGCCATAATCCTTTCAATTCAGGCACAAAGCCTGTTTGTTGTTTACACGGAAGGTGTAGGCGTACTGCCGGATGATGTCGAGCGTCTGCTCACTGGGCTTGAACGATTCGGGAGTAAAATGCTTCATAGGCAAAACTTTTTAAATGTTTATACCATAGAAACGCAAACACCTACTACTTTATTATATAATTCTCAAAATTTTTATTTCCATTCAAGAAATCCCGGGCTGTCATCCGCTTTTTACCGGCCAACTGAAGCTCGTCAATCTGGAGCAGGAAGTCGGCTGTCGTGATATAGAGCATACCCTTATAGATAACGATCATACCAGGACGCATACCTACGTTCTTCTGCGTCTTGCTGGTCTTGAAAATCTTCAGGTCTACGGTCTTACCGTCAGGTCCCATCAGCTGTGTCCACGCACCAGGATAAGGACTCAGGCCGCGGATGAAGTCGTAGATACGTTTGCAGGGACGGTCCCAATTGATTTCACAAGTGTTCTTGAAAAGTTTCGGAGCGTCATAGAGACGACTGAACTTGGCCTCAAGTTCTGCCTGCGGGATGCTTTCCGGATGACCATCTGTGGCTACGATTTTCTCGAGAGTCTCCAAACAGATGTCTGCTCCGAGGCGCATTAGACCGTCGTAAACATATTCCACATCCGCCTCATCAGGAATATCGAAAGGCTTCTGCATAATGATGCGACCGGTATCTATCTCTTTATCAAGGAAGAATGTGGTGACACCCGTCTGCATCTCGCCATTGATGACGGCCCAATTAATCGGAGCGGCACCACGATACTGAGGCAGCAAGGCTGCGTGGACGTTGAAAGTACCATATGCCGGCATATCCCACACCACTTCGGGCAACATCCGGAAAGCGACAACCACCTGAAGATTGGCCTTGTAGCTACGGAGTTCCTCGACGAAAGCAGGGTCTTTCATCTTCTCAGGCTGCAGCACAGGGAGGTGATGCTCCAAAGCAAACTTCTTCACCTCCGAGGGCTGCACCTCCGTCTGATGACGGCCTACGGCCTTATCCGGCTGCGTCACCACCGCCACCACGTCATACCCGTTCTCCACCAGCGCCTTCAGTGTCTCCACCGCAAACTCCGGCGTCCCCATAAACACAATTCTTAAATCCTCTTTACGCATACGCTAAATGATAAATGATGAATGATAAATGATAAATTTATTTAGGCCATATTCTTTTTAGACGTCTTAATGGATGATACCAAAATACGAATAATAGAATCCAAATCCGTCTTTAATGAGATATACATTTTTTCATCCATATAACTTGCCCTATTAAGTACTACAAGCCAATAAGATGTTTCCGTGGCCTCTTTTAGAGCTATACTTAACTTACTTATGAAATCAGCCTTACTCTGTGCCTGCACACCCTCATGAATATTTGCACCAATACTTGTTCCGCTACGAAACATCTGCTTAGACATAATATATTCATTCTTTACTTCCATAAGATATTTATAACATTTAGCCATTCTAATAGCAAAATCGATAGTTTTATCTAAAAGTATATTATCTTGAGTCATACGCAACCGACTTTATCATTTATCATTCATCATTTATCATTTAGGCCGCAGGCCGCCTAATCCTCGCTCATGTCCGCGACCATTTTGCGGTACATGGTGTAGATACGCTGGCGGGAGACGTAGCCCATCAGACGGTTCTCGACATCGAAGACCGGCAACCAGTTGGCACCAGTTCTGTCAAAGGCCAGCATCACCTCTGCCATCGGTGTGGCATCACTCAGACGAGCCTTCGGTTCCGTCATCAACTGGGAGGCCGTGAAATGATGATAGAGTTCAATGCGGAACACAACATTACGGATCTTCATAATGTCAATCTCACCCAACAGCATCCCGGCGGCATCAAGCACAGGCAGCACCGTAGAATGGCTGCGGCTGATCTTATGAACGATTTGTCCCAGTTCCATATCTGGCGTCACACTCAGATAGTCACGTTCGACGACAGAATCCAGATTCATCAGTGTCAGCACAGCGTGGTCGGTATGATGCGTGAGCAACTTTCCCTGACGCGCCAGACGTGAGCCATAGATGCTATGAGGTTCGAAGATGATGATGGTGAGATAGGCACAGACACTGACGATCATCAGCGGCATGAACATCGTATATCCGCCCGTAAGTTCTGCTATCAAGAAGACACCCGTCAACGGGGCGTGCATCACACCCGACATCACGCCAGCCATTCCCAACAGGGCGAAGTTCTTCTCTGGCACATAGACTCCAATCTGGTTGATATTCCAAAGCCGAGAAAAGAGGAATCCTGCAAAGCATCCGATGAACAACGAGGGTGCGAACGTACCACCACAGCCGCCACCGCCATTCGTGGCCGAAGTGGCGATTACCTTTGTCAGCAATACCAATGCGATAAAGGGTATCAACATAGCCCCCTGACCAGCAAACAACGAATTGTCCAGAATCTGGTTCCAGTCGGCTTCCGTCCTTCCGTTCAGCAGAAGGTTGATGCTGCTGTAACCCTCGCCATACAAAGCAGGGAACAGGAAGATCAGCAGGCTCAACACCGTACCACCGATAGCCAAACGGATATACGGCTTATCCTTGAAACGGGCAAACACATCCTCACAGGCACCCATCATCCGGATGAAATAGAGCGACACTAGGCCACATGTGATGCCCAGCAACACACAAGCAGGAATCCGTTGTACCGACCACACGCTGTCGAGATGGAATGTAAACAGCGCCGCATCACCACTGAAGATATAGGTGAAACAGGTGGCTGTCACACATGAGACGAGGATCGGTAAAAGTGCAGACATCGTCATATCGATCATCAGCACCTCCAGGGTAAACACCAGTCCGGCTATCGGGGCCTTAAAGATGCCGGCAATAGCTCCAGCCGCGCCACACCCCACAAGTGTCATCAGCATCTTACGGTCCATGTGAAACAACTTACCAAGGTTCGAACCAATAGCAGAACCCGTCAACACGATAGGAGCCTCTGCTCCTACAGATCCACCGAAGCCGATGGTGATGGCAGAGGCAATAACCGACGACCAGCAGTTATGAGACTTCAGCCTCGACCTGTTCGACGAGATGGCATAAAGAATACGTGTGATACCGTGAGAGATATTGTCCTTGACGATATATCGTACGAACAACGACGTCAGATAGATACCTACAACGGGATAGACCAGATAAAGCCAGTTAGCTCCCGTACGGTCGAAGGAACTGGTGAGCAGATATACGATCTGGTTGATGATCCAGTGGAGCACAAAGGCCGCCACAGCCGCAAAGAAGCCGACTATCAACGCGAGGATGATCATAAACATCTTCTCGCTGATATGCTCCACCCGCCATTCGTGCAGCCGCTGGAGCCATTTGGGTCGTCTATCGTGTACTGCTTCCATACTCTTTTAGGAACGGATTACACGGCTTTTATCAAAGACACGGCAGGCTGCGCTCACAGGCTGTGTTTCTCGAAAAGAGCCGTGTAATCCGTGCCAAATATTTCATTTCCTTATTATTATTACTTCTCCGTTCTCTTTCAGTTTGATGATGCTCGACGGTGTGTGGGGCTTATGCTCCTGGCGGCGGCTCCAACACACATAGTCCACAGCCTCCAGAATCCGAGGGTCGATATCACCGTAGTTCTGTGCTGCAGGCTCTCCACTGATATTCGCAGAGGTGGAAACGATGGCCTTTTGGAAACGGAAGCAGAGTTCCTTCGAGAAAGGCTCGTTAGTGATGCGGATGCCCACACTACCGTCATCGGCAATCAGGTTCTCCGCCAGATTGATAGCACCGTCGAGGATGAGCGTTGTCGGCTTTGCATCACTCTCTTTCAGACTGTCAACCAACTGCCAAGCGACATCAGGTACATTTCTGAAATAGCGTTGCATACGGGCATCCGAGTCCACCAAACAGATGAGTGCCTTCGAGTCGTCACGCTGCTTGATGGCATATACCCGCTTTACGGCCTCGGCATTCGTGGCATCACAGCCGATACCCCAGACGGTGTCCGTAGGATAGAGAATCACCCCACCCTTCCGCATCGTCTCCACAGCCTGTTTGATATCTTCTTCTCTTGTCATTGCGCTTCGCTAAATGATAAATGAAAAATGATAAATGATGAATCAAAATTCAGAGGTAAAGTGGAACTTGATATGTTTGAAGTCCTCCTGCGCCATCGACAACACATAACCAGAGTCAGCGAGGAACACATCACGGCCCTCCTTATCCTTGGCCATATACTGATATTTGCGCTTCTTGAAATTCTCCAATTCGGCATCGTCGTCACTCTCGATCCAACAGGCCTTATACAGATGTACGGGCTCCCAGCGGCACTTGGCGTTGTACTCATTCTCCAAGCGATACTGGATCACCTCAAACTGCAACTGCCCCACAGTACCGATAATCTTACGGTTATTGAACTGGTTGACGAACAACTGGGCCACGCCCTCGTCCATCAACTGGTCGATGCCCTTCTGCAATTGTTTCGACTTCATCGGGTCGTCATTCTCGATATACTTAAACAACTCCGGCGAGAACGAAGGCAATCCGCGGAAGTGCAGTTGTTCACCCTCCGTCAGAGTGTCACCTATTTTAAATATACCACCCGTATCAGGCAGGCCTACAATATCTCCCGGCCACGCCTCATCGATAGTTGACTTACGCTGGGCCATGAACTGTGTGGGTGAGGTAAAGCGCATCGTCTTCCCTTGACGAACATGAAGATAAGGCTGGTTACGGCGGAACTGACCGCTGCACACCTTACAGAAGGCGATACACGAGCGGTGATTGGGATCGATATTGGCAGTGATCTTAAAGATAAAGCCTGTGAATTTGGATTCTTCTGGCTGCACATCGCGCTCTTCGGCTTTCGTCGGACGGGGCGAGGGGGCTATCTCCACAAAGCAGTTCAGCAGTTCCTGCACACCGAAGTTGTTCAGGGCTGATCCGAAGAACACGGGTGCTACCTCGGCGTTTCTATACGTCTCGACGTCGAATTCTGGATAGACACCATCGACGAGTTCCAGGTCCTCACGCAGTTTCTGAGCATCCTGCTCCCCTACCCGCTTGTCGAGTTCCTCGCTGTCGATATCCACTTCCACTTTCTCCGTCACACGCTGCTTATCGGGAGTGAAGAGGTCAAGTTTCTGCTCATAGATGTTATAAACGCCCTTGAACTTCGCACCCTGGTTGATAGGCCAAGACAAAGGACGCACGCTGATCTCCAGTTCCTGCTCTAATTCGTCAAGCAGGTCGAAGGGATCGCGACCCTCACGGTCCATCTTGTTGATGAAAATGATGACGGGCGTTTTCCTCATACGGCAGACGGTCATCAGTTTCCTGGTCTGCGTCTCCACACCTTTCGCACCGTCCACTACAATGATCGCACTATCGACGGCTGTCAGTGTGCGGAAGGTATCCTCGGCAAAGTCCTGGTGACCTGGGGTATCGAGGATATTCACTTTGTATTCAATGTCTGATCCCTCAGGCTGGTAGTCGAACTCCATCACAGAGGTAGACACCGAGATACCGCGCTGTTTCTCGATGTCCATCCAGTCAGAGGTTGCCGTCTTTTTGATCTTATTGTTCTTGACGGCACCAGCCACCTGTATCTGACCACCAAACAGCAGGAACTTCTCTGTCAGCGTGGTCTTACCGGCATCCGGGTGCGATATAATCGCAAATGTCCTTCTTCTATCTATCTCTTGATTCATAATTTTGCTATACACTCAGCGAGGCTTTCCTCCCAATAGGGCACCTCGATACCATAGGTCTGTTTAATCTTTGTCTTGTCGAGCACGGAATAGTGCGGACGGGCGGCGGGTGTAGGATACTCCTCGGTGTGGAGGGGACGCACGTGACAGGTGGTGATGCCGGCGATGCGGTGGATGGCCTTCGTGAAGTCGTACCATGAAATGACACCCTCGTTTGAGAAGTGATAGAGTCCAGGCTTCACACCCTGATTGATGGCGGCGAAGATCGCCACAGCGAGATCCCGTGCATACGTCGGTGTACCTATCTGATCAAAGATTACGCCCAACTCCGGCTTCTCCTTACCCAGACGGATCATCGTCTTCACGAAGTTGTTGCCAAAAGTGGAGTACAACCACGCCGTACGGATAATCATCGACTGCTCGCAGGCAGCCATCACAGCTTTCTCACCGTCAAGCTTCGTTGAACCGTAAACACTGTTAGGACACACAGGATCGGTCTCGACATACGGTGTATGGTTCGTGCCATCGAACACATAATCCGTCGATATCTGTATCATCCATCCCCCACGCTTGGCGATAGCCTCAGCCAGATAGCCAGGAGCCACAGCATTCAGCAAGTGGCACAGCTCTTGGTTATCCTCGGCTTTATCCACAGCGGTATAGGCGGCACAGTTCACGATGCCGTCAATCTGATTCTCGCTCACGAACGCCTCAATGGCCTCCTTGCTGGTGATGTCCAGCTCGGCCACGTCCGTATTAAAATAGGTATGCTGGGGATTATCCTTCTCCAGCAACTGCATCTCATTTCCCAATTGGCCATTACAGCCCGTAATCAATATTCTCATACAACAACTATTTTTTATTCACGACAACGATGGCAACTAAGACAACTTACAAGCCGTTCCAACTCCGCAGACGGCAGTTGCCGTCGTAGTCAAAAAGTTGTCATAGTTGTCCCAGTTGTCGTTATCATTATACATCTTGTTTTCTTATTCAAATTTCAATCCTTCTTCTTTATCTTTGTGATAATAATCGCTGAGCATACCGATGAAGGTCGAGATCTCCTTCACGGCGTGGGCTGTTTCGGGGGATATGTCTTTCTTTCGCAGACGCAACAGCATCACGCCGTAGAGCGAGTTGAAACATGTCTCAATCTCATTCTCCTCCTTGTTCGCCCCACGGTTGCGCAGTTCCACAATGAACGGCAGCACCTTGTAGTACGCCGTATTGTAGAAGGGGAACTTCGGTGACTGCAACAGCTGGTCGTGCAGCTCTATTAGCATCTGCAGCGTCACCTTGTTGATCTGTAGGTGTCCCTTCTCACGGCAACCCTCCTGATTCATCATCCTAATCAGATTGCCGAACCAGTCGATTTCCTCTTCTTTTTGTTCCTCCGTATAGTCAAAGCGGCTGACATACTCGTCGCGGATTCTCCTCAGCGAGCAGTCGAACGCCCGTATGGTATCTTCTATCTGCCACATATACAGCAGATACTCTGCAATATTCTGCTTTCTTAATTCCTGTGCTACAAACACCTTAAAGTTAAATTTACGATTTACAAATTTACGATTTACGATTTAGAAAAAGCGAATCAGGTTGGTCGTCAGGCCCAGCAACATGAGCACGCTACCGATAATCACGGCCACACCGATGATCTGATTGATAATGCGGATGCCCGCCGTGTCGAACTTCGTGCGGATGCGGTCCACCAGCCAAGTCAGTCCCCACCACCACAACAGGGCGCCACCCACAATGCTGGCAAAGCCCACAAGCATCTCAAACGGATGGTCGGGCAGCACGAAAGCGAACTGGGCATAGAGGGCGAGGAACAGGAAGATAATCAGCGGGTTGGAGAACGTCACGAGAAACGCCGTCCAGGTATTATACCACAGCGTTCCCTTCTGTTGTCCAGACTTATGCATCTTCTTCGTTGGATCACTCTTATACGTGTACAGGCCGAAGCACAACAGCATGATACTACCGCCCATCTGCAGATAGAACCGGTTCTGGTCGTTGTTGATCAGGTCCATCACGAACGACATACCGAAGCCAGCGAAGCCGGCATACAGGATGTCGCTGACGGCAGCACCCACACCAGTGGCCATACCGTACCAGCGTCCCTTGTTCAGCGTACGCTGCACACAAAGGATGCCGACGGGTCCCATCGGAGCACTCGCAATCATCCCGATCATCATCCCCTTGAAGATGAAATCCAATATATTTATAGGTATGTGTATCGGCATATCGAGTGCAAAGGTACAAAATTATATCGAAACGAGCAAGGAAAACGGGGATAATTTAACTGATTTTCAGGCACATCATCGTGAGGTCGTCGTTGGGGGCTGCACCGTTACGGTGTTGCTTCACCTCGGCCATAAGCTTGTCGACCACCTCCTTCGCTTTCTTGAAAGTGGTATGACTCAGCACTTCCACCAGACGGTCGTCGCCAAACTGAACCTGATCACGATCCTCCGCCTCATTCAGTCCGTCGGTATAGACCAACAACGGCATATCCTTGATGGAATCGACATGCTCCTCTTTGAACTGCAGACCTGGCCACATGCCGATAGGCGCATTGGGAACCATCTCGAGGAATGTCCACTGGCCCGTTTTGTCTTTGACTAAAGGGGGATTATGGCCGGCATTGCAGAACTCAAGATGACCCGTCTTCAAGTCCGCCAGTCCGAGGAACATCGTGACAAACATACCCTGCTCGTTGTCCTCCACCAAGGCGGCATTCATCCGGGTGGCTATCTCCGCAGGCATCATGCCCTGTGAGGCCAATGTTCGGAACAGTCTTGTGGCCTGAGCCATAAAGAGCGAGGCCGGCACACCCTTGCCCGACACATCGCCAAGGGTGAAATACAGTTTGTCACCGATAAGCAGATAGCCGTACAGGTCGCCTCCCACTTCCTTCGCTGGCTCAATCACGGCATAGATGTCCAGTCCTTCCTGATCAGGGAAGATATTCGGCACCATCGACATCTGGATATCCCTGGCGATACGCAGTTCACTCTCAATACGTTCCTTGGCTGCCGTCGTCTCTTCCAGCTTGTCATAGGCCTCTTGCAGCTTCTCATGGGCATGTTCCAACCGTTTTGCAGAACGATGACGGAAGAAAATAAAGATCGAGAAGAACGTGATGACCAATCCCAACGCAATGAGGGCGCTGATAAGCCGCTGACGGTTCATATCTGCCTGCTGATGTGCAATCTCGGCCTCTTTTCCCTGTGTGTCATAGATGGTAGCCATCTCAGCCGTCGTGCTGTTCTTCTGGAGGGTGATGGCAGAGTCGAGGACGGCAAGGATACGCCTGCCTGCAACGAGGGCGGAGTCGCTGCGGCCCGCCTTGGCATTGGAAATGTACTTGGGCAGCATATAGAGCTGAATGTTGTCGAGCGTCTCCACCATACCCATGTCATTCAGCACCTGGTCAAGATAGCGGTAGTTATTGGCCGCCTCCTTATAACGCTGGGCCGCCACAAGATACTCATTGGCATTGATATGGCCCGCACCTGTCTTTGAGTAGTCCGTCTTCAGGAATGCTTGATAGGCCTTGGCGGCCTCTTCCTTCTGGCCCAGTCCTTGACGGGCGACAGCACGCATGATCTCAATACGACCCTGGTACTCGTCAAAATATTCTGAACGGGCATCAGGACGCTCTCTATACATATTTAACAACATCTCCGTACGGTCAATCCAGTAGATCGACTCGGCATAACGTCGCATATTAATATAAGCCAGACTGGTATAGACGGTGCCAATGACAGCTTCCTGGAATCCGCGACCCGTACTGTCAGACTGCCAACGGTTGGCATAGTGGCCACGGGCAGTAAGGAAACTCTCGTTGGCCTCCTTGTCCTGTCCGAGGTTCAGCTGGCAACAGCCGATATTGTTCAGCAAGATGGCGTAGTCGATGTCGGAACCTATACCCGTCTGGTCCATCTTCTTCACAGCGGGGATAGCCACACGGAGGGATCCCTCGTAGTCGCCTCTCACTAAGAGCAACTCCGACAGACGGCGCGCCACCTTATTATAACTAAGCATATCTTCGTCACCCTCAGCCTTGCTCTCAAGCGCCTTCCAGTAATACTGCTCCGACTTGCGGTACTGTCCTTGGCGGTAATAGGCGACACCCCTCCAGCGGTTGGCATCGAGCTTAGACAAATCACCAACGGCCTCGAAACTGTCAGCGAGTACCAACATACGGTCATAGTCTTTCACCACACCCACATCAAAAAGCACACTGTCAGCATGGCCAGACCTGACGACCCTCTCCTGATGTCCCGTCTTTCCGCACGAAACGGCAAGGATGAGGAGCATCAACATCGGCATTACTATCAGTGTTCTTAAACTCTTTCGCATATCAAAATAGTCTAGAAGATGGCACAAAATTACGAATATTTTTCAATCTGACAAACATTTATCCAAATTAAATGCTAAAAAAACGAGAAAAGGAGATATGATTTCAAAAATAATTCGTAACTTTGTACCCAAATAATAGATTATAAACAAAAAACCAAAAAATTATGAACGAACAAAACGCAGTAATCAAGCCCTATGTTATCGGCTTGGACTTAGGAGGAACGAACTCCGTTTTCGGCATCGTGGATGCCCGTGGTGAGATCAAGGCAACGACAGCCATCAAGACAGGTAGTTATGAGAAAGTGGAAGACTATGTGGACGCCTGTGTTGAGGCGCTCCAGGTAATCATCGACCAGGTTGGCGGCATCGAGAAGATCAAGGCGATGGGTATCGGTGCGCCCAACGGCAACTACTACAACGGCACCATCGAGTTTGCCCCAAACCTCTCCTGGGCTAAGAACGGCGTAGTGCCTCTGGCCAAGCTGTTCAGCGAGCGTCTGAACAACATCCCTGTTGCTCTGACGAACGATGCTAATGCCGCTGCCATCGGTGAGATGGTGTATGGTGTGGCCCGTGGCATGAAGAACTTCATCGTTATCACCCTTGGTACGGGCGTCGGCTCAGGCATCGTGGTGAACGGTCAGTTGCTCTACGGCCACGACGGTTTCGCAGGAGAGCTGGGTCACGTCACGATGGTTCGTGGTGCTGAGGGACGCAGCTGCGGCTGTGGACGTACCGGTTGTTTGGAGGCTTATTGCTCGGCAACAGGTGTTGCCCGTACGGCCCGTGAACTGTTGGCCAAGACAGACCGTCCGTCATTACTCCGTGATATGGATCCTGAGAAGATTACCTCTCTCGACGTGTCTATCGCCGCAGGCAAGGGCGACGAGCTGGCCAAGGAGATCTATGAGTTCACGGGTAAGATGCTCGGTGAGGCTTGTGCCGACTTCGCAGCCTTCTCTTCGCCAGAGGCATTCATCTTCTTCGGCGGTATGGTCAAGGCCGGTGAGCTGATCATGAAGCCCATCCGCGAGGCCTACAACAACCACGTTATGAACATCTTCAAGAACAAGGCTCAGTTCCTGGTGAGCGGTCTCGACGGTGCCTCGGCTGCTGTACTCGGTGCCTCGGCTATCGGCTGGGAGATCCAATAAAGGCGCTCTAAGATAACGTTTACGTTGTTTTTCCAGCAATATAGTTCGTAGTATTCACAGATTTTGCGTACCTTTGTGCGCAAATTGTGAGACTACGAACTAAATGCATAACAATATGAAGAAAAGAACCCTATGGCTCGTGCTAAGTCTTCTCGTCCCCGTGTTGGCAATCGCCCAAGGCTGGGACGAGGCGATGTACAAGCAGATTGAGCAAAGCATCCGTGAACCGCAGTTCGCGGACAAAACCTACACAATTACTAAGTATGGTGCCAGTCCTGATGCGACGGCAGCCAAGAACCAGAAGGCCATCCAGAAGGCCATCGACCAATGCTCGAAGAAGGGCGGCGGCAAGGTCATTGTACCTGCCGGACAGAAGTTCCATACGGGTGCCATCACGCTGAAGAGTGGCGTAAACCTCGTCATTGAGGATGGCGCTGTCTTGGAGTTTGCCTTCGAACCAGAGCTCTATCCGATCGTGGAGACCTCATGGGAGGGACTGGAGTGCTTCAACCTCTCGCCCTGTGTCTATGCCTTTGGTGCCAAGGACATCGCCATCACGGGTAAGGGAACCATTGACGGTGGCGGTTCAAACGACACCTGGTGGCCCTGGAACGGCAATCCCCGCTTCGGCTGGAAGGAGGGAATGATCAGTCAGCGCATCGAGTCAAGGCCCCGTCTTCTGAAAAACGGCGAGGACGGCATCCCCTTGTATAATGAGAAAGGTGAGCGTTCACCAGAGCGCGTCTTCGGCCCCAAGGACGGCCTGAGGCCGCAACTCGTGAGCTTCAACAAGTGCGAAGGCATCCTGCTGGAAGATGTCACGCTGCTGCGTTCGCCGTTCTGGGTGATCCATCCCCTCCACTCTACCGATATCACCGTCCGTCGGGTGAAGATGATCAACGACGGTCCCAACGGCGACGGCTGTGATCCGGAGTGCTGCGACCGCGTGCTCATCGAGGATTGCTTCTTCAATACAGGTGACGACTGTATCGCCATCAAGAGCGGTCGCAACCGTGACGGCAGGGAAAGGAACATGCCCTCGAAGAATATCATCATCCGCAACTGCGAGATGAAGAACGGTCACGGCGGTGTGGTCATCGGCTCAGAGATCTCCGGCGGTTGCCAGAATGTGTTTGCCCACGACTGTGTGATGGACTCCCCAGAGTTGGAGCGTGTGCTGCGCATCAAGACGAACTCCTGCCGAGGTGGTATCATTGAGAACATCAACATGAAGGACATCAAGGTGGGTGTCTGCAAAGAGAGCGTGCTGAAGATCAATCTCGACTACGAGCATAATGAGGTCTGCTGCAGAGGCTACTATCCCACCGTCCGCAACGTCTATATGGAGAACGTCACCAGCGAGAAGTCCAAATATGGCGTACAGATTATTGGTCTCGACGAAGACACCTACGTTTACGATGTCTTGGTGAAGAACTGCAAGTTCAACGGTGTACAGTCTGGTAACTTCAGAAGCGGAAAGACCCGTAACATCAACTTCGACAATCTCTTCATCAACGGTTCGCTCGTGCTGGACCAGAAGCCTTACAAGCACTATAGCGAGTGGCTCACCTACTCTGAGATGAAGCGTGTGCCGAAGAGTTATCTGCTTGACTTCTCGACGAAACCCAAATGGAGCTATGTGATGGGCATCGAATTGGAGGGTATGCTCGACACCTATTTAAAATATGGTGGCGAGGACATCCGCCAATACTGTCAGGAATATACCGATACGATGATCAATGCCCAGGGCGACATCCGAGGCTACGACATCCTCGACTATAACCTCGACAATATCCGCACAGGACATTTCGTGACCCGCATGTATCAGAAGTGGCCAGAAGCAAAAAACCTGCTGGCCATGAAGACGATGATGAAGCAGTTGGAGAACCAGCCGCGTACCATCGCAGACAAGGTCTTCTGGCACAAGGCCATCTACGCCTATCAGGTATGGCTCGACGGTATCTTCATGGGACTGCCCTATCGTTGCCTCACAGCACCAATTACCGAAGGAACAAGTAGCAAAAAGAGTAATCATAAAGCTCAAAGTTCTTGGCAGAGCCAAGCGGCAAAGCCGAGCGTAAAGTTCAAAGTTCAAAGTATCTACGACGATGCCGTCAATCAGTTGAAGATCACCTACGACCGTACCCTCGATCCGAAGACTGGTCTGAACCGCCATGCCTACGACGAGACACGTAACACATTCTGGGCCGACAAGGAAACAGGACTCTCGCAGCACTGCTGGGGCCGTGCCCAAGGCTGGTACACGATGGCCCTCATCGAGGTGCTTGATGCCCTGCCAGAGGACTACGCCCGTCGTTCAGAAGTCATCGACCTATTGGTAAAGGACTTCGACGCCATCCTGAAGTGGCAAGACCAGAAGAGTGGTGTATGGTATCAGGTGATGGACTCTCCGCAGCGTGAGGGCAACTACCTCGAAAGCACATGCTCAGCCATGTTCACCTACGCCCTGCTGAAGGCCTACCGCAAGGGTTATGTCGGAGCGAAATACCGCGATGCCGGCATCAAGGCCTATAAGGGAATCATCAACAACTTCATCCGTGTGAATGCCGACAAGACCATCTCGCTCACCAACTGCTGTTCGGTGGCAGGTCTGGGTCCTGCTGCCACACCTGAGGTCATCGCTGCCATAAAGGAGGTGAACCCCAAGGGCACTGTCAATGAGAACAAGAAGCGCAACGGCAGTTATGACTACTACCTCTCAGAGCCCATCCGCGACAATGATGCCAAGGGTGTCGGTCCCTTCATCTGGGCATCGCTCGAAATGGAGATGTTAGGTTATGATACAGAGAACACGACGGCTGCCATCGACAGGCAGTCCGTCGTGACTCGTAACAATCCTGTCATTACCGAGGCCGATCCTCTCGCCTCGCTCTCTGTCGGCAACGGACACTTCGCCACGACTGTCGATATTACAGGACTGCAGTCGTTCCCTTTTGAATATGGGGCAGGTGTGCCCCTGACAGCCATGTCCGATTGGGGATGGCATAAGTTCGAAAACACCATCGGTCTGAAGCCCCAGGAATCGGAGAAAGCCTTCGACCTCGGCCACGGCCATCAGGAAGTCTATGCTGTGGAATACAAGGCCCCCTCCAACTCCCCCCAAAGGAGAGCGACTGATCGCCACGTACAGGCCACAGAATACTTCCGCGTCAATCCTCACCGTCTGAATCTTGGCACCATCGGCCTCGACCTCAAGGATCCCCACGGCTCCCTACTCCCCCTAACCTCCCTAAAATCCCCTAAACAAACCCTCCATCTCTGGGACGGAGAGATTGAGTCGTCCTTCAAGGCAGATGACGAATTGGTAGAAGTCACTACTGGTGTCCATCCCTCCAAGGATGCGCTTTATGCCAGAATCCAGAGTAACCTTTTAAAAGACCGGAGAGCGACTGTTGCCCTTCGGTTCTCCTATCCTACGGGAAAACATTCTGACGATGCCAACGACTGGACCAAACCTGAGCGCCACCAGTCGGTTATCATCTCCCAAGATGACCATTCAGTCATCATCGAGCGCACCCTCGACGATACTAAATATTATGTACTGCTCCAATGGGAAGGCCAAGCCACCCTGCAGGAGTGCGACCGCCATCACTTCGAGCTCAGCACAGCAGACAACGTGCTGACCTTCGCCGCAGAATACCTCCCTAATCACCCTAACTCCCCTAATCACCCTAATACCCCTTCCTACGAATACGACCAATACCACAAGGCCACCCAGCGCCACTGGCATCAATGGTGGAATGATGGTGCCATCATAGACTTCTCGCATTGCACAGATCCCCGTGCCAAAGAACTCGAGCGTCGTGTCGTTCTCTCACAATACCTCACACAGATCAATTGCGCCAACAGCATTCCCCCACAAGAGACGGGCCTGACCTATAATTCCTGGTTCGGCCGCCCACATTTAGAGATGACGTGGTGGCATGCCGTTGACTTCGCCCTTTGGAATCGTCCTGAGGTCTTAGAGCAGATGCTCAAGTGGTATAACGAGACAGCCTACCCCGTCGCCCGTCAGATAGCCGAGCGTCAGGGTTTCAAGGGAATCCGCTGGATGAAGATGACCGATCCCTGGGCTGGCGAGGCTCCTTCGAATATTGGCTCCTTCCTCATCTGGCAACACCCCCACTACATCTATTTCGCTGAAGAGATGTATCGTGCCAATCCCTCTGCCGAAACACTCCAGACATACGGAGAACAAGTAGAGGCTACTGCGGCGTTCATGGCCGACTTCGTCAGCTATGACAAAAAGACGGGGCTTTTCCATCTCAAGGGAGTTACCGCCATGCAGGAGACCATGTCGAAGGACTTCAGCTATGACCATCCCTTCGAACTGGCCTACTGGCAGTATGGCCTCAACATAGCCAATCTCTGGCGTGAGCGCCAGGGCCAAGAGCGTAATGCCCAATGGGATCATATCATCACCCACCAGTCTCCCCTCCCAGAGCAGGATGGCATCTACACCGCAGGCCTTCCCTCCATCTCTACCGATACCTTCGCTGAGAAATCCCGCTCTGACCATCCTGCCGTCCTCGGAGTCTCCGCCCTCCTCCCTACTTCCCCTACTCACCCTAATCACCCTACTCCCCCCTATACCTTATTATATAATATAGAAAAGATGACTCAAACCCTCGACTGGGTGATGCAGAACTGGAACTGGCAGACCACCTGGGGTTGGGACTACGGCATGATCGCCATGGCCGCCGCCCGTCTCGGAGAACCAGAGACTGCCCTCAAGGCCCTCCTCATCGACACCCAGAAGAATACTTATCTCAAAAACGGACATAATTTCCAGACCGCAGACCGTCTGCGCTGCTATCTCCCTGGCAACGGAGCCCTGCTCACCGCTGTCGCCATGATGTGCGCAGGCTGGGATGGTTGCAAGGAACCGCTTAATCCTGGATTCCCAAAAGACGGCCGATGGGATGTCCGCTGGGAAAGAATACAAAGAATGCAATAATATAACAAAACAAACGAATATGAAGAATTTCTTATTAACAATTGTAATGGCTGTCGGCACTATGACAGCAATGGCACAAGAGGAAATCCCCGCCTTCCCTGGTGCAGAAGGACACGGACGTTATATCACTGGTGGACGTGGTGGAGAGATCAGACACGTCACCAACCTCAACGACTCTGGTGCCGGATCCTTGCGAGAGGCGCTGAAAGGAAATAATGCAAAGACCATCGTCTTCGATGTCAGTGGTTATATCGACCTGAAGTCTCAGTTGGATATTACCTCCAACACCACCATTGCCGGCCAGACAGCCCCCTATCCTGGCATTACCCTACGTTACTATACCATCTACTTCGGCAAATGCGACAATGTGATTGTGCGCTTTCTCCGTTTCCGCCGCAGTCAGGTGAAAGACGTGAACGACGGTGCCGATGCCACATGGGGCCGCAGGCGTAACCAGATTATGCTCGACCACTGCTCTTTCAGTTGGAGCATCGACGAAGTGGCTTCATTCTACGACAATAATAACTTCACCATGCAATGGTGTACCGTTGGCGAAGCCCAGAACGATGCAGGCCACGGCAAGGGTAACCACAGCTACGGTGGTATCTGGGGTGGTAAGCTCGCCTCGTTCCACCACAACCTACTCATCCACCTGAACAATCGCGTTCCCCGCTTCAACGGTGCCCGCTATGGATGGGGAGACTACACGAAGAATATGTACTACGACCAGTACAAGTGGGAGAACACGATTCAGGCCGAGACTGTCGACCTCCGCAATTGTGTGATGTATAACTGGGGCAACGGTAACGGTTGCTATGGCGGTCCTGGCGGCGGCTATATCAACATCGTCAACAACTACTATAAGGCTGGTCCTGGTACTAAGAACACTAAGACGGTCACACAGGTCAGCGTTGGCTCGTCCAGCAATTCGACCGAAGGAGACCAAGTCGGTATGACAAGCCGCTATTACATCAACGGCAACTACGTGACTGCCGCTGGCGACAAAGCAGCCAACTACGACTGGAAAGGTGTCACCATCGACGCTGGCACATTCGCCATCGACGGCGAGAAATACAGCAAGGATCCCAAGCATTTCTATGGCGACACCGTCGTCTATAAGCAGAACGCAAATGGTGAGGACTGTATACGGATTAAAGTAGACGGTCCATGTCCTATTGGCGATATCACGACCCACTCGGCAGAGACCACCTATGAGAAAGTGTTGTCGTATGCAGGTGCTTCTATCTACCGCGATGCCGTCGACGCACGTTTCATGGAAGAGACTATGGAAGGTGTCGTTACCTATACAGGAACAAAGACCAAGATCAAGGGAATCGTAGACGTCATCAACGATCCCGATGGTGTTCAGGATCCTGCCTGTCCCAGTTTCCCCGATCTGGCATCAGAAAGCCGCTCCGCAGACTACGACACCGATGGTGACGGAATGCCTGACGAATGGGAATTTGCCAATGGTCTTAATCCCAATGATGCGACTGATGGCGCCACCTATACGCTCGACACCGAGAAAGGCTGGTACACAAACCTTGAGGTCTATAT
Source organism: Prevotella sp. (assembly GCA_016284635.1). Taxonomy (GTDB): domain Bacteria; phylum Bacteroidota; class Bacteroidia; order Bacteroidales; family Bacteroidaceae; genus Prevotella. The sequence continues at coordinate 12,383 of JAEEPF010000019.1, read as the reverse complement.
GAACTCCATTGTTGAGGACATCATGAAGGCAGGAAATGCCGACGCAGAGAACACCATCGAGGAATACTACCCCGCTTGTGTCACAACTGCTATCGTGCCATTGAAGCCAGCCTCCAGTATCCTCGACACAGAATACTACTCCCTCGACGGCTTTCGGCTCGACGCTCCCAGAAAGGGAGTGAGCATCCGTGTGGAGCGTATGGCCGACGGCAACAAGACGGTAACAAAAGTCTTTAAATAAACATAACATAACATTATTATCTTATTAAAAACGATTCATTATGATGAGACAATTACAAAGATTCGTAACACTATGGCTGCTATGTCTGCTGGCAGGCTTTGCCAAAGCCCAGGATGTGACTGCCACCTGGGATTTCAATGACGAAGCCATCGCAGACCAATTGGTTGCAGCATCATTATCCACCGAGCCAGACACCATTATGAGTAATGGCATCGCCCTGGTTGTCGAAGCCAACGGCAATGCCATCGAGAAAGCCGAGAATGGCATCCTGACAGAAGACGGAGTGACCTTCAAGGTACAGGTAAAAAGCGATCTTGATGTAGTAACAGTGATAGGTGGCGAAGACTTCGCCTACACGATCGATGACAAGGCAGTCAAAAAAGCCGAGGTCAGCTATACAGCTACGACGGACGACGTAAATAATGGCTATGTGACCATCATCAATAACGGCGGAAGCCTTTTAAGCATTAGCGTCGTTCAGAAAGAGGCACCAAAGCCGTTGGATCCTCCTGCTTTGGATTCTCTGACCGTTAACGGCATAGCATATTCCGCTGAAGCGCTTTTCGGCAGTGCCTTCAAGGCTGAGTTGGTAATCGGCTATGATGACCCTCTGCCCAGTGAGCAGAATCCTGTATTGGCAAAGGAGAAAACGGGTACGATCACCGATATCATTTACGAAGGCAATGACACCAAGAGTATTGTCATCATTGAAATGAGTAATGGCGAACAGACTGTGGAGTATGAGCTGACTGTGACGCAGAAGCCCAGTGTCAGGCTGACCTATTACGACACTGACGGCACAACCATTCTGGGTGTGGGTCGTCGAGAGCAAGGCAAGACCATCGAGCAGTTCGATGTCAGCGATGACGCTGTGAAGGTCAAGGATGGCTATAAGATGCGTGGCTGGTACCACGAGCCTGACGGAGGATTGAAATATACGGTTGGTGAAACCGTTGATACCGACATCAACCTCTATGCCATAGCGACCATCATCGAAGAGGCAAGCACATCTGCCATATACAACTTTGACCTCACCGATAACCTCTTCGACCCTGACAACCATGAGGCCTTTAATCCCAAGGGCGAAGGATTCGGATGGGCCAGTGCTACTCACGGATGGGCCTTTAAGGATGGCAACCAGATTGACCTGCTCGTAGGTCCGAGGGCAACAATCACCCTGAGACTCTGTCAGGAGAATCAGAACGACACCATTGTGGTCATGTCAGAAGTTGGAGACACGCTCACCATTCTCAAAGCTACTGTAAGTGAAGACGGAGAGCTCGTACACTATAACTATGAAGGTGAAGGTGGAACCCTGTCCCTCCTGATCAAGACCGCAGGCGAGATGAAAATACACAGCCTCAGGATCATCAACACGGCTGATGCGAACTATGTCAATAAAGGCAATTGGTACATTGTCACGCCAGGTGATGATACCAGTTTCACGGAAGTGCTTGAAATGGCCAACACACTTAACGCGTCTAAAAATTCTGAACGGATTTTCATCTTCATACCCAATGGCATTTACGAATTAGGAGATGCCGTGGAAACGACCATCAGCGGAAATAACATCTCCATCATAGGACAGTCTGCCGACAATACCATCATTGTCAACGAGCCAGACTACTCGCTTGAGGGTTTGGGAACAGCGGACCTGTTAATAAACGACAAAGGCTCCAGTAACCTATACCTGCAGGACCTGACTTTGAAGAACGCCCTTGACTACTATGCAGCCGATTCACAAGGCGCAGCCGCTGTGCTGAATGACCTGGGCGACCATACGGTTGGCAAGAACGTCAGGATGCTCTCCTATGAGAGTACGTATTATTGTATGAACAACAGAGCCCAGTCATATTGGGAAGACTGTGACATCCACGGCACAGTAGATTTTATCTGCGGAGGCGGCGACATCCGCATCCATAACTCTACCCTCTCCCTTGAGCCTCGCTTCACTAATGGTGGCGGCACCCGTATGATTGTGGCACCTCGTACACTGACGAAGTTCGGTCATGTCTTTGACAATTGTAAAGTGGTAGACCTCGCTCAGGGCAAAGGCGACTGGAGTTTCGGACGTACATGGAGTAACCAACCCATGGCAGTCTACATGAACACCACACTTGACGAGTTTGCTGAGAACACACTCGTCTCCACCCGATGGACTGAAGAAGGAAAGACAGGCACCGATCCCCTTGTATTCGCTGAATACAACACGATGGATATCAATGGTACGAATATCACCCCTGAGACAAACACCATCAAGATCAAGTCAAGCTTCCAGACCATCCTTACTGCCAGCCAGGCGGCTGAGTTCTCGTACGAAAAGATGTTCTCTGCCAATGCAGACAAGAAATGGGATCCTGCCAAACTGACCGTTCAGGTGGCAGCCCCTGCCGATGCCAACTACGCCAACGGTTCTGTTACCTGGACTGCTGTCGACGGTGCTATCGCCTATGCATTATTCCAGAACGACGCGCTCATCACGATTACGGACGAGACATCCATCAATATCGATGTCAACCCAGACCTCTACCGATTGACCATCCGTTCTGCCAACGCTCAGGGCGGTTTCGGTCCTGAGGCGCATGTGGCTGGCACCACTGGCATCCAGGAGGTCAGGAGAACGACGATGGGCGAGGATGTCATCTACAATCTCCAGGGTGTACGAGTCAAGAATCCTGGCAAGGGCATCTATATCATCAACGGCAAGAAGACCATCTTGAGATAGCCCCTCTGTTCCTCTAAATATAAATAAAGGTGTAGCCGCTCTGGCTGCACTTTTTTTTGACGGTCTTCGATTTAACATTTTTTGAAAACGTTTACGTGTTGTTTTTGCGAAAAATCTTCGTTTATTTCCCTAAAAAGGCGTAAATTTGCATCAAAATTTAATTATAACTAATAAATAACTAAGTATGCAAGGTAATTTAAAAGCGTTCCGCATCGCGCTGATGTTGGTACTGAGCCTTTTCTTCGGCACTGTATCAGCCCAGACGGTGACAGGAAATGTGGTCGATGAAACGGGCGAGGCCGTCATCGGCGCTACTGTAATGGAGAAAGGTACCAAGAATGCCACAGTGACGGACTTCGACGGTAACTTCACCATTAAGATGGAGAGTGGCAATGTGCTTACGATTTCGTACATCGGTATGCAGTCGCAGGATGTCAATGTCGCTGGTAAGACAAGTGTCAACGTAGTCCTCAAGGAAGACGCCACGACTCTTCAGGACGTGGTTGTCGTGGGTTACGGTACGATGAAGAAACAGGACCTGACGGGTTCTGTATCATCCGTGAACACAGAACAGCTGAATGCGAAAGGTGCTCCCTCTGTGCTGGGTAACCTGCAGGGTAGCAATCCTGGTGTGAACATCACCCAGACCTCTGGTCGTGGCGGCAGCTACAGCATTGAGATCCGTGGTAAGTCGTCTATTAACTCTAAGACCACACCTCTTTATGTGGTTGACGGTGTGATGTGTGATGATATCGACTGGCTGAACCCTCAGGACATTGAGCGCATCGACGTGCTGAAGGATGCCTCTTCTACCGCTATCTATGGTAGCCGTGCTACGGCAGGTGTCGTCATGGTGACCACCAAGGGCGGTGTGACCGTGAAGCGTGACCAGAAGCCGACCATCAGCTACGACGGATACTATGGCTGGTCTAAAGTCGCCCGTCTGCCGGAGTTCATGGACGGACAGCAGTTCTACAACTTCCGTTTCATGAAGTTCCTGACCTACGCAGGTAATGGTGCTACAGCCACCACAGCCAACTCTTCACACCCTACCTACCAGATCGGCGGTACCATCCTGGAGCAGTGTCTGCTTCGTGAGGCTGAGGGATCAGGAGCCTACCGTATGAAGGAAATGCTCGCCAGCGGTAACACTTACGACTGGCCTGACATGGTGACCCAGAACGGTAGCCAGCAGAACCACTACTTGGCTGTCAGCGGTGGTAGTGAGAACATCAACTATCATATTGGTGTCGGTTACAACGGTGAAGAAGGCACCTACAAAGGCGATAAGTCTAACCGCATTAACTTCAAGGGTAGTATCGATGCCAAGATCAACAAGGTCGTGAGTGCTGGATTCAGTTTTAACGCTGCCCGTCTCGAGAACGACTATGCCAACGACGCAGCCATTCAGAGCGCTTTCCGTATGAACCCCTATATGACTCCATACGATGCCAATGGCAAACCGTATGCAAAGCCAGGTAACTACCAGGCTTTGGGTACAGCTTCCTACCAGTTCTCTGACGAGCCCAACCCGCTGCTCAAGATGCAGAGCACCAAAAAGGAGCGTGAGACCTGGAGAGTATTAGGAAACTTCTACGTCAAGTTTGACATCATCAAGGGTCTGGACTTCAAGACCACCTTCTCTCCCAGCTATAACAACTATCGTGAGGGCTACTTCGAGGGATACAAGGATGAAGACGGTAACTTCTACGATTCCGGACTGTCTCAGAACACTGCAAGTATGACAACCAATCGCTCTTTCTCTTGGACATGGGATAACATCCTTAACTACAACACCACCATCGCCAATGATCATAACATCGGTGTGATGCTGCTCTTCTCTTCTGAAGCCAGTAATACGGAAAAGACCTACATGGAAGGTACTGATGTGTTGGAACATACTGATTGGTGGAATCTCGGTACTGCAAAGAATGCCGACGGTGCAAATGCACTTTCCAGCTTCTCAACAGGCTACACCGAAACCAGCATGATATCTTACGCTGCGCGCTTAAACTACAGCTATAAGGGTAAGTATCTGGTGACCGCCACCATCCGTCGTGATGGTAGCTCGAAGTTCACCAAGGACAACCGCTGGGGTACATTCCCCTCTGCAGCTGCTGCCTGGCGTATCTCCGAAGAGCCATTCATGCAGAAAGCCAGCAATTGGCTCAGCAACTTGAAGCTCCGTCTCTCATACGGTGTGACTGGTAACAACACCGGTATCGGTGCCTACGATACTCAGCAGACACTCTCAAGTCCTATCAGCTATCCTTTCGGCAGTGCATATAACACTGGCTATACAGCTTCCAGCATTGTGAATAAGGATCTGCAGTGGGAGACCTCTACCGAGTACAATGCCGGTATCGACTTCGGTTTCATCGGTGGCCGCATCAACGGTAGCATCGATTTCTACCAGAAGACTTCTAAAGACCTGCTCTTCCCCGTCCAGCTTCCGCTCGTCTCTGGTGGCGGCACAATGGTGACCAATGTCGGATCTGTCCGCAACACTGGTATTGAGGTTGCCTTGACCACCATCAACATTGAGAACAAGGACTGGCACTGGGAGACCACCCTCACCTTCTCACATAATAAGAATAAGGTACGCGAGATTAACGGTACTGGCGACAGAGTGCTCAGCTCAGGTACGACAGGCAACCTGTTCGTCGACTATTCTGCCAACAACGTATATGCTTACGAATGGGGCGGCATCGTCTCTGACCGCGACATGACAGTTCCTGATAACATGGCTGCCAAGAATGCAGGTCTGACTCCTGGTTCTACCATGAAGGAGTATGACTATTACTATCAGGTTTACGGTCTGACCGAGGGACAGCCCTGGGTTGTCGACCAGAACGGCGACGGCAACATCAATCCGGACGACCGCACCATCACGAGCATGGATCCTGACTTTACGGGTAGCTTCACCTCTAACCTCAGCTGGAAGAACTGGGACTTCTCGTTCTCCCTCTATGCCAAGGTGGGCTATAAGGCTTATTCTTCCTTCCTGACCAGTAACATCGTTGACCTCAGTGACCGTGGTCGTCAGAAGTTGAACATGGACTGGTACATCCCTGCTGGTACGCTGATTGACTGCGACGGTGTGAATGCAGACGGTACCTACATCAATCCGAAGTATCAGGAGACCACTCACTACGGTGAGTATCCCTTCCCCAACAACGGTGGTAGCAGCGGCGGTGTTGGCCGTCAGGCTTCAGAATGGAGCCAGGCCAAAGGTGTCGTCGATGCCTCTTTCATGAAGGTGAAGAACATCACGTTAGGTTATACCTTCGAGAAGAATCTCCTCAACAAGATCGGCTGCAAGCACCTTCGTCTCTATGCAACGATTACCAATCCGTTCGTCTTCACTGGCTACAAAGGCTTCGACCCAGAGTGGGCAGGTGCAGGTGTTAAGCAGGATGGTCCTAGCACCATCAACTATCAGGTTGGCGCAAGCATTAAGTTCTAAGGGATTGAAGTTAAGAAGTTAATGAAGTTAAAGAAGTAAAGAAGATATGAAAAAGAATATATATTTATCAGTGATTGCCGCCCTCTTTGCAGGTTTCACACTGACAGCCTGCAGCGACTTCCTGGAAGCCGAGAACAAGTCGGCTGGCGGACAGACGGCAGAAGATTTCTTCAGCAAGGATGCGTCCACACTGCTGACCGCTGCCTACAGCAGCATGAAGTCATACGGATTCAATACAGACCTTTTCTCAAGAGGTACCGACCTCTATATCCACACCCGTGGTAGGACTGTGTCTGATTTCGACACCTATACCTTTAATGCAGACAATGGTACCATCACCAGCCTCTACTCTAATTTGTATAAGACCATCAACCTGTCAAACGGTGTCATCTACTATGCAGGTGCCGACTCACAGTTAGGCCAGGAAGCCCGCTTCCTCCGTAACTACGGCTACTACATCCTGACCCAGCACTTCGGCAGTGTACCTTATATCACAGAGTACATCAACAGTGCGGAGACCAACTATCCCCGTACGCCGCTGAACGAGGTTTACGCAAGTATGATTGAGGATCTGACTAGTCTCTACAATAGTTCCACACTGGACGCACAGCGCCATGATGGCCATGCCAGCAAACAGTCTATTGCAGCTTTGCTCGCCAAGGTCTATCTGGCAGCAGGCTGGGATCTCGACACCTCTTTAAGCGGTAGTGCTACCGATGGCTCCTATTCTGTCAACAGCACCTCCAACTTCAGTCAGGCTGCCTCTTGGGCAGAGAAAGCCATCAACGGCATCAGTCTGACCATGTCGTTTGAGGACAAATGGTCACCCTTCAATGAGGGTAATGCTGAGGAGATCTTCTCTATCCAGTATGAGCGCAACGGCTATCCTGGTGACATTATGGATGGTGGACACTCCATGCACGGCGCCTTCGGCGGTTACTACGGAGCCTATGACGCCAGCGGTATCAAGGGTGTCAGCTCTGAGGACTGCCAGTCGCAGAAGAGCATGTACCTCTTTGAGAAGGGCGATAACCGCTACGACGCCACCTATATGATGTTCATGTATAACTCTTCATTCGACAGCAGCGGCAAGCCTACTTGGGGCACTGAAGGCTACTATGCCTATTACAACTCAAGAGATAAGCTGAGCACAATGCCCATCTGTAAGGCATACTTCCCTCACTACTATACTGAGAAAGAAGTACAGGCCTGGATCGACTCTCACGAGAGCCAGTTGATTGCCGATAAGGACAAGTATGCCAATGCCGACGTCCGCGTGTCTCTGCTGACTTTGCCTCAGATCACCCTCTGGGTTTATGCCCAGGATGATCAGGGCAATGCCAAGTGGACCAAGTCGAAGGTGGCCATTGCAGACTACAACGTCCAGACCAGCAATGGTGCCTGTGTGAAGAAGTTCGACGATGCTGCTGCCGACTTCACCAACAAGGCTAACAACTATCGCGACATCGTCCTGCTCCACGTCAGCGACATGTACCTGATTGCAGCCGAGGCTTACCTGATGGCAGGCCAGACCGCTCAGGCTCTTGATAAGATCAACGCCGTCCGCAACCGTGCCGGTCTTTCCGCCCTCGCTTCATTCAGTGCCTACAAGCCTGAATATACTACCACAGGCAACTTCACCATCAAGGACATCGACCTCGTTCTCGATGAGCGTGCCCGTGAGCTCTATGGCGAGGGACACCGTTGGATGGACCTCCGCCGCACCAAGCAGCTGGTTCGCTACAACGTGCAGTTCAGCGAGTATATCGCCGACGAGAATGCCATGAAGGGCAACGACGGCAATATCAGATGGTATCGTCCGATTCCCACCAACGAGATCAGTGCTAACACTGGCATCTCTGTGGCAGACCAGAATCCTGGATATTAATAGATTGAATATTGAACATTGAAGATTGAAAATTATGAAGAAATATATCTTTTCAGCAATAGCCGCTCTCGCACTCAGCTGCACCTTCGTAGCATGTGGCGACGACAATGACGATCCCGTCATCAACTACGACAAGACGGCTGCCCAGGGTTCTGCAGGCACGTACAGCGGCACATGGACCCGTACTGGTGATGACGGCTCCGAGACATACAGCGGTTCTGTAACACTTGCTGCTGGCAGTGAAGCCAATTTGACCAATGTCACCTTCTCCTGCCCAGAGACATCTCTCGAGGCCACCTCGATTGCAAACGTTTGGCACGCCAACTATGGCTATCAGTTCTTCAACCAGACTGCCAGCGATGCCAATAAACTGGGCGTAGCTTTCTCAGGTAGAATAGATGAGAACGGAAATATGGTAGCCTCCTTCACCATCAGTCAGAAGGTTGGCCGTAAGAACTACCAGTTCAAGTACGAGTTTATCGGAAAGAAATAGTATAAAGATGCAAAAAGGAGGGAAGCAATATGCTTGCTATCCCTCCTTTTATCATCTTTTAAGCAAAAAACTTTCTAAAAGTTTGTCTATTTAGAAATAATGTTCTATCTTTGCAACGGAAATAAACCCTTATTTTAAACTAATTATAAACTAAAAGATTAAATTATGAAGAAATTTTTACTTAGCGCAGCTGCAGTCTTTGCAGCACTGAGTATGAATGCGCAGGAAGTCTGCACATTCAATGCTGACAATGCACTGGGTCTGGATTCCGAGAACGGTACCGCACTGACTGCTGGCACCGTCATCGGTGAGACAGAGAGTATCGTGGCCACCATCGGTGCCGACGACACTTACAAGCCCCAGTCTGCTAAATTTACAGTCAACGGAACAGAAATCGCCGGTGGTCTGCAGGGTGGAACAAACCCGAAGGATGCCGATGGTGGCGTTCCTGCTACCACTTTGGTTGAACCAGCCAGCGGTGCCTACCTCGTATTCGAGGCAAAGGCTGACGGTTACCTCTACGTGATGCACAAGGCTTCTTCAAACAAGGCTTACTCCGTGTTTGAAGAGGGTACTGCTATCAGCTACACGTTCGCTGCTATCGGCGATGCTGCTACCGATCTGGGTGCCGTTTACGAGTTCACTCTTCCCTATGAGGAAGAGAACGAGCAGTATGCTATCAAGGAGTCAATCGGATGGGCAGAGCAGGAATACCTGAAGATCAATGATCCTGAGAAGTATGCTGCTCACCAGACGACTGGCGATGATGGTACTGTTTCTTGGACTGCTATCAAGGTCAACGGCCTTGGTGTCATTGCATTCCCCGTCTACAAGGATTGCAAGTACATCGTCAATGCCAATGGTTCTAAGCTCACGGCCGCTGGTTTCGTATTCAGCACAGAGGACAATGTCGCCATTTCTTCTGACGGTGTTGCTATCTATACTGGAGAAGGTGCAACTCCTATTGAAATTGCCACATGGACTGTTGCAGGTGGCTCTAACTTGATGGGCTCCAACTGGGATACCGCTGACACTACCAACGACATGACGAGTACAGATGGTGTGACTTACACCCTCGTAAAGGAAGGCGTCGTTCTGGAGAAGGGCGTAACTTATGAGTATAAGGTTGCCAAGGATCACGCTTGGACAGAGGCTTATCCCGCCGACAATGCTACTCTGACTGTTGATGAGACTGCTGAATTTACCGTTACCTTCACCTTCAACGCTGTGTCCCAGGAGGTATCTGCTACAACAGTGAAGACTGGCGAGGCTGAGATTGGCGAGAAGACTTATTCTGTCATTGGTACCATCAATGGTAACTGGGACAATGATACTGATATGACTTTGAATGAGGAAAACCAGAAATATACTGCAGAATTTGAGAATGTTGCAGCAGGTAAATACGAGTTCAAAGTTCGTGTCAACCACGACTGGGGTGAGAATTATGGAACTGATGGCAACAACTATGTTATCGAGGTTGAGCAAGACGGCTCATATGTTTTGGTTGTCTTCGATCCTGAAACTAAGGGCATCAGCACCGTCATTGTCGATCCTGCCCCCGTTCCTGTTGGTGATGCCTCTATTTCTATCTTGAACGCTGACAACGTACTTGAACTTGATTCTGAAAACGGTACAGCTCTGGCTGCCGGAACGGGACTCGGTGCCATTGATGAGGTCACATGCGTCATCGGTGCTGACGACACCTACAAGCCCCAGGAGGTTACAGCCGTTATTAACGGTACTACTGTCAAGGGTGGTCTCCAGGGTGGAACTAACCCGAAGGATGCTGACGGCGGTACTCCTTCTACTACACTGCTTGCTCCTGTAAGTGGTGCATATCTTGAATTCACTGCTAATGAAGACGGTTTCCTGTATGTCATCCACAAGGCTTCTTCTAACAAGGCTTACACCGTATTCGAAGAGGGTACCGCTATTGGCTACAAGTTCGCTGCTGTGGGCGACGCCGCTACCGATCTCGGTGCTGTTTACGGCTTCGAGCTGAAGGGTGAAGGCGAACTGAATGAGGTTAAGAACCCTGTTGAATGGGCTGAGCAGGAGTTCCTGAAGGCTACTGATCCTGAGAAGTATGCTGCTCACCAGACGATTAACGAAGACGGTACTACTTCTTGGACTGCTATCAAGGTCAACGGTCTTGGTGTCATCGCATTCCCCGTATTCAAGGACTGCACGTACATCGTTAATGCTAACGGTTCTAAGATCACTGCTGGTGCATACGCATTCTCTAAGGCTGACGATGTTACCATCGCTACCGAGGACGGTATTGTGTTCTACAATGGTGGTGGCGAGGTCGCTATCCAGAGCGCAAAGGTTGCAAAGGCTGCTGCTAACGGCGCTATCTACAACATCGCTGGTCAGAAGGTGAACGCTTCTTATAAGGGTCTTGTCATCAAGAACGGTAAGAAGTACATCCAGAAGTAATCTGAACAGATTAACTTCAAAACTCAACTAATTGGGGAGGCAGTCATTGCCTCCCCTATTTTATTAGATTAAACTTGTAGCATCATCGTCTTTCTGCGATTATCCTTCGGCCTCACCGCGAAATGAACCCAAATGGCACCATAGCGATTTTTCTCAATCAGGATCTCGTCATAGTCCTGCTTCGTCTCGTCGGCATAGTCCATCAGGATCACCGCATACCGCATCGCCTGCTCAATCCCCGCAACCCTTATATCCACGGCACAGCCTGTCAGATGATTACTCGTCGGCGATCCTCCCACCTTCCTATTCAGCTGCGGCGAACGATAACCTGACGTAATTATAATTGGAGCCTCCGAAGTATTCTCATTCCTCCTTCCTCCTTCCTCATTCCTCGAAAAAACATACTGCTGATTATACCTCGTCCTCAGTTCCTCTAACCACACGCAAACCCTTTTCAAGTTCTCGATGGCGACATGACTAGGAATATTGTAAATCTCTGCATGCCTGCTCTTGGTTGCCTCTCCGAGCGTAAAGTGCTCGGATAAGTGTGCTTGCTTGTTGATTTCTACTTGTGTCATAATAACATTGATTTTTTCAAATGACGCGCCGACGCGGGTAAACGCCGACGCGCCTAAGATTGTTAAAGAATGATGGTTCCTGTCTTGCGATAGCGTGACTTGGTGGTGCCGCCATCTACGAAGTCCTCGTCTTTTTCTATCAAGTGGTCCCTTTGCAGGCGGCTGATTCGCATGTAGGCTGCCGACACATTCTTCAGTTGGAAGCAGCGCATCACATCATCAGTCGTAAAAACCTCAGGCAGACGGCTGAATCCCTCGTATGTCTTCTGGCGACGCTGCACATTCACGCTGGCATCCTTCAGTTTGTTATCGAAGTAGTTCTCAGCCATGGCTCCAAAGTAGTGACGCTGGCAGGCGTACTGGATATTCGTAATGAGCTCAGCCAGTCGCCAATCCACCTCGTCCGTCTCAAACTCACCACACCAGTACTGACCGTCCTGCTTCATCTGGTCCCAATGGCGCATCACGATGAATGGTGCGGCGAAATTCAGGCCATGATAGGCACAGCGTTTCAGCAGCATTTCGTCAGCTTTCGAATCGTTCTCCTTGGCAT
>JAEEPF010000018.1 GCA_016284635.1 Prevotella sp. | reverse complement strand
CCTCTTCCCATTCCGAACAGAGAAGTTAAGCCCGCCTGCGCCGATGGTACTGCAATGCAATGCGGGAGAGTAGGAGGCCGCCTTCTTTATATGAAATAGGAGTCGCAGATGCGGCTCCTATTTTTTTGTGCATATTTATTGCTTATTTCTTTGTCAAATGAAGAATAATTGTTATTTTTGCAGCAGAGAAACGGAATAGGCATTAAATTAATCATAAAAGTATTGACTATGGATATTTTGCATATTGTAGCAGTAGTGGCGCTGGTGGTTATCGGCGGTGTAATCTATTGGAAAAAGACAAGGGGATAATTGGTTGAACGAGATGAGAAGAATTTGGATTTTTCCGATGTCGCTGCTGACTGTGCTGGCTGTTGAGTCATGCGGCGGACAGTCCGGAGAGCAAAAGAACGAGCAGGATGAGGTTCGCGAGATGGAGATCATTCCGAAGGTAAAGGAACCGCAGGCGGAAGTCGTGGATACGGTCGGCTTCCCAGAGGAAGCAACGGGTACGCCCATCACTGGTTATCAGGGATATCCTGAGGATGATCTGGTAAAGGAGTCAAAGGATGACGAACTCGTGGATTTCGCAGGGGGTGCTGACGTCGACTATTATAACGGCGGAGGTAGTTCCGACGGTTATTAAGTCACATGGTAATGGCTATTGGCGCCTCAATTCCAAAGTTTTGGGTAATTTCAGCCATTTGCCATTGTTGGGTATCTTCAGCGTGCTACCTTCTATCTGTTTTAGCACATAGACAGAATCGTTCTCTGCCGTGAGTGTGGCTGTCAGGTCTTCGCTGCCGTAGTCATTGATCATCTGTAGCGTAGCCTTGTTACCCTCAACCTCAGCAGAAGTAATCAGCCAGCAGAAGGAGTTGTGCTGTTTCGACAGAAAGCCAGGTAACTTTCCATAGAGATCTTGTCCAGGAACGGAGATGTTATCCTGATAGAAGTCGATTCTGAGGTAAACGTTATATTCTTTATTAATAAGGTACGCGCGAAAGGGTTCTTTGTTTTCCTGTGCGAGGGCTGGGGAAAGCAAAAATGCTAAAATGATGATTGTGATAATCTTCTTCATTCTCTGTCTGTTTTCTTTTTGTGGACAAAGATACTAATCTAAATCATCATTTGGGAGTTTTAACTAAAAAAATAGCGAAAAATATGCTGATTTTAAAATTATTTAAGTAACTTTGCACGCAGATATTATTAAAACGATGGCAAAAAAGCAGTTAATGCCAGACTACATCTTCGAGTCAAGTTGGGAAGTCTGCAACAAGGTAGGGGGAATCTATACAGTCCTTTCGACACGAGCCAAAACCCTACAAGAGGTACTTCAGGATAAGATTATCTTTATCGGTCCTGATTTCTGGAAAGAAAGTGAAAGTCCTTATTTCAAGGAGGATCAGTCGCTCTTTGCTGATTGGCAAGGTGTGGCTAAAGAGCAGGGGCTCAAAGTTAGGGTTGGCCGCTGGACGGTGCCCGGAGATCCTGTCGCCATCCTTGTGGACTTTAATCCCTATTTCGAAAAGAAAGACGAGATCTATGGTTGGCTGTGGGAGCACTACAGCGTAGACTCGTTGCACGCCTACGGCGACTACGACGAGGCTTCGATGTTCTCGTATGCTGCCGCCTTGGTGGTGGAGAGTTATTACAACCACTATCTCGACAGTTCAAAGAAAGTCATCTACCATGCCAATGAGTGGATGTGCGGTCTGGGTGCTCTTTATATCAACAATAAACTGCCTCAGATAGGTACCGTCTTCACAACGCATGCCACTAGCATCGGCCGCTCCATTGCCGGTAATATGAAACCCCTCTACGATTATCTCTTCGCCTATAACGGTGACCAGATGTCATGGGAACTGAATATGCAATCGAAGCACTCGATTGAGAAGCAGACCGCTCATTTTGTGGACTGCTTCACGACGGTTAGCGATATTACAGCCAAGGAATGTGTTGAGTTGCTTGACAAACCAGTGGATGTAGTGTTGCCTAATGGCTTCGACGACAGTTTTGTGCCCAATGCCGCAATGTTTACACGTAAGCGTAAGTTGGCTCGAAAGAAGATGTTGGATGTGGCCAATGCCCTGTTGGGTGAGAATCTCGATGACGATACGCTGCTCATCTCTACCTCTGGCCGTTATGAGTTCCGTAACAAGGGTATCGACGTGTTCGTGGAGGCTATGAATCGTCTGCTTCGTGACCGCGACCTGAAGAAGAAGGTGGTGGCTTTTATTGAGGTGCCCGGATGGGTAGGGGAACCTCGCAAGGACTTGCAGGAGCGACTGAAGAGTGGCAAGAAATATGACACACCACTCGATGTGCCCCAGGTGACGCACTGGCTTCACAACATGAGTCATGACAACGTGTTGGGTATGATGAAGTATTACGATATGCACAACCGTAGGGATGAAAAGGTGAAGGTGATCTTCTTGCCCTGCTACTTAGACGGTAAAGACGGTATCGTGGATATGCCCTACTATGATGTGGTATTGGGTAACGACCTGTGCATTTATCCTTCGTACTATGAGCCTTGGGGCTATACCCCGTTGGAGGCCGTGGCATTCAAGGTGCCTTGTATCACGACCGACCTTGCCGGTTTCGGTCTTTGGGCCAATACGGTGTTTGGTCATGAGGGCCAGATTTCGGATGGTGTGAAGGTGATTCATCGTACGGACTATAACTATTCTGAGGTGGCCGATATTATCAAGGATACGGTGGCCGATTTTTCAAATATGACCAAGAAACAGGTGGATGCCTGCCGTAAGAATGCCGGTGATTTGTCGAAGAAGGCCCTTTGGAGTGAGTTTATCACATATTATTATGAAGCTTACGATATCGCCCTCACCAAGGCCGAAGCCCGTAAAGTAGGAAAGGTGGAAAAGTGAAATATTTAAATAGAATTCAAATAGACTAATTTGATAGCATTATGAAAATTAAAGCAGATTACACAAACTCCCCCTCATGGAGGATGCTGACCGTGAAGGCCACGCTCCCTGAGGAACTGAAGTGTTTGGACGAGATTGCCCACAATATGTGGTGGGTATGGAATTTTGAGGCCCGTGACCTGTTCCGTGACCTCGACCCTGAGCTGTATCACGACGTGAAGCATAACCCCGTGATGCTGCTTGAGCGTCTTAGTTTTGAACGCAAGGAAGAGATTCTGAAAGACAAGGCGCTGATGAAGCGCGTCAAGGAAGTTTATGCTTTGTTCCGCAAGTATATGGATGTGAAGCCTGACGCAAAGCGTCCTTCTGTGGCATACTTCTGTATGGAGTATGGTATCCACTCCGCCCTGAAGATCTACTCAGGTGGTTTGGGTATGTTGGCAGGTGACTATGTGAAAGAGGCTTCCGACTCTAACGTCGATATGTGTGCCGTCGGTTTCCTCTATCGTTGTGGCTACTTCACACAGAGCCTGTCGATGGACGGTCAGCAGATTGCCAACTACGATATGCAGAACTTCGGTTCGCTGCCTATTGAGCGTCAACTCGACAAAGACGGCAATCCGATGGTGGTCGATGTGCCCTATACCAACTATCAGGTTCATGCCTATGTCTGGCGTGTGAATGTCGGTCGTGTGAAGCTGTATCTACTGGATACCGACAACGAGATGAACTCAGACTTCGACAAGCCCATCACGCACGCACTCTATGGTGGTGATTGGGAGAACCGTCTGAAGCAGGAAATCCTGCTTGGTATCGGCGGTATGCTGCTGCTGAAGAAACTCGGCATCAAGAAAGATATCTATCACTGTAACGAGGGTCACGCTGCTCTCTGTAATCTGCAGCGCTTGTGCGATTATATCGAGGAAGACGGTCTTACCTTCAACCAGGCAATGGAGTTGGTTCGCGCCAGTGGCCTCTACACCGTTCATACGCCAGTGCCTGCAGGTCACGACTACTTCGATGAGGGCCTGTTCGGCAAATACATGGGTGGCTATCCCGCCAAACTGGGTATCTCTTGGGACGAGTTTATCGGTATGGGCCGTACCAATCCTGATGACAAGGGCGAGAAGTTCTGTATGTCAACCTTCGCCTGCAACACTTGTCAGGAGGTTAATGGCGTGTCGATGCTGCATGGTTGGGTGTCGCAGAAGATGTTTGCCCCCATCTGGAACGGTTACTATCCGGAGGAGAACCACGTGGGCTATGTGACCAACGGTGTGCACTTCCCCACATGGGCTGCCGCTGAGTGGCGTCAGGTCTATGCCAAGTACTTTGATTCCAAGTTTATGAGCGATCAGTCTAACGAGGATATCTGGCACGGCATCTATAACTGTCCCGATGAGGAGATTTGGGCAACCCGTCAGGCTCTGAAGGCTAAGTTGTTCGATTATATCAAGATCCAGTTCCAGGAGACGTGGTTGAAGAATCAGGGTGATCCTGCACGTGTAGTGAAGTTGGTTGAGCGCATGAACCCCAATTCACTGGTCATCGGTTTCTGCCGTCGTTTCGCTACCTATAAGCGTGCTCACCTGCTGTTTACCGACCTGGAGCGTCTTGACAGAATTGTCAACAATCCCGAGCGTCCCGTTATGTTCCTCTTTGCAGGTAAGGCTCACCCCGCAGATGGTGCCGGACAGGGTCTGATCAAGAGGATCTTTGAGATCTCGCAGATGCCTCAGTTCCAGGGTAAGGTGATCTTCCTAGAGGACTATGACTTCCTGCTGGCTCGTCGTCTGGTATCAGGTGTTGATATCTGGATGAACACGCCGACACGTCCGCTTGAGGCTTCTGGTACCTCTGGCGAGAAGGCCGAGATGAATGGTGTTGTCAACCTCTCCGTCAAGGACGGTTGGTGGCTTGAGGGCTATCGCGAGGGTGCCGGCTGGGCACTCACCGAGAAGCGCACCTATCAGAATCAGGGCTATCAGGATCAGCTCGATGCAGCAACCATCTATAGCCTGTTAGAGAATGAGATCGTGCCTCTTTATTATGATAAGGACAAAAAAGGCATCTCCAAGGGCTGGATCAAGGTCATCAAGAACTCGATTGCCCAGATTGCTCCTCACTATACGATGAAGCGTCAGCTTGACGATTACTATTCCAAGTTCTACGAGAAGGAGGCCAAGCGCTTCAAGGAACTCACCAAGAACGGCAACCGTCTGGCTAAGGAGATTGCCTTGTGGAAGGAGACCGTTGCCGAGCGTTGGGATGCCATCAGCGTGGTGAGCTCAGAGTCTACGGCACCTGCCTCTGGCCTGCATCTTACTGGCCAAGACTATGTCCTCCGTTATGTCATCAACGAACAGGGTCTTGACGATGCCGTCGCTCTTGAGAAGGTGAATGTTGCCGTCGACAAGGAAGGCAATGAGCACGTGTTCTCTATCGAGCCGTTGGAGATGGTTAAGAAGGAGGGCAACCTCTACACCTTCGAGGCCAAGCATTCGCCCAAGCAGGCTGGTCAGTACAAGAGTGCTATCCGCATGTATCCGAAGAACAAGAATCTGCCTCACCGTATGGACTTCTGCTACGTGAAGTGGCTGGAACTGCCTATTGGCAACAACTAAATGGTGAGAATAGAAAGAATAAACGAAGCGCCCGGTTCATTTGAACTCGGGCGCTTTATAATTCTCGTTGATGTATTGTCCTAAAGGATTGTCGCTATTACAGCGGGCGGTGTTGAGGATGCAGTCCGACATCCTACGGTGAAGGCTGTCGACGGTCTTTATCCGTGACAGTTGTGTAACACTGTCATTCACAGGCAGTAAAGAGGTCTTGACCACCTCTTGTCCGAGTATTCTGATGGAATCATTCAGTTGTTGCCAAGTGTTATTGATCGTCGTGCCGGATACTCTGTTTCTCTCTGGTAATAGTGATAACTCCACGGCTATTTGGGCTGGTTCAAGAAAGAGTGATACCGTACTCTCTGGTCTGTTCTTAGGATAGATGTGACATAGAGTAGTGGCACCCGTCTCACCAGAAAATGTGAATTTCCCATCGACTACCTGTGTGATATAGACTGGTCTTTTCCCGTCAGACTCAAAACGCAGGCAGATGGTGTCACCATCCATAAAGCCGTAGGCGAAGCCAGAGATCTGATAGACATTGGACTGACAGGAGAGGCATAACATACCCACAACTGTCAGTCCAAGAAAAGTCTTGATACTCATATGATCATCAGATGATATAGAGGTCGCTGATACTCTGGTTGCTGATAACGCGACGTATGGCTTCTGCGAAGGTGTCGGCAACGGAGAGTTGCTTCACCTTGGCACAACGCTGGGTGTAGGGGATGGAGTCGGTGAAGACAATCTCTTCGAGGGCTGATGCCTGGACACGGTCACTGGCAGGACCACTCATCACACAGTGTGAGGCACAGGCACGAACCGTCTTTGCTCCATTCTCCTTCATCAGGTCGGCAGCTTTGGTGATAGTACCAGCCGTATCGACCATATCGTCGACAATGACGACATTCTTACCTTCCACTTCACCGATAATCTGCATGGTAGCCACCACGTTGGCACGGGCACGGGTCTTATTGCAAAGCACGAGTGGGCAACCAAAATACTTGGCATAGGTGTTGGCACGCTTCGATCCACCTACATCAGGAGAAGCGATGACCAGGTCTTCAAGGTGCAGGCTCTCGAGGTAGGGAATGATGACGCCAGAGGCATAGAGATGATCCACGGGCACATCGAAGAATCCCTGGATCTGGTCTGCATGCAGGTCCATCGTGATGACACGGTTCACACCCGCCACACTCAGCAGGTCAGCCACAAGCTTAGCACCGATGCTGACACGCGGCTTGTCCTTACGATCCTGACGTGCCCATCCAAAGTAGGGGATGACGGCATTGATGGTACGGGCAGAGGCACGCTTGGCGGCATCAATCATCAGCAGCAGTTCCATCAGGTTGTCAGAGTTTGGGAAGGTGCTCTGTACCAAGAAGATGTCACGACCACGGATACTCTCCTCGTAAGATACGGCAAATTCTCCATCGGAGAACTTGGTGATTAACAATTGTCCTAACGGACATCCCAGGCTTTGGCAGATTTTCTCTGCCAGGTATTTCGTGGCAGTGCCAGAGAATACCATGTAGGAGTTAGTCTCACTCATCTTTATTATAGTTTTGTTCTATTCAGTTCTATTCTATGGTCTTACGCAGACGCTCAAAGCGATTAAGCAGTTCCTTGTAGTCTATCTCGTTGTGGATATTGAAGCGATTCCACAGATCACCGCAGATGACAACGCCACCGAATCCAAGATCCTTTGCTTCCTTCACGTTGTCGAGGTTCATACCTCCCAAGGCGAAAACCTTCTTGTCTATAAGCCCTTGACGAGAAGCCTCTTTCAGCTCCTCGTAGGTGAAAGTTGATTTCTCGTCGGCATTAGTCTGACTGTCGTAGATGCAGTGTAGGAACACATAGTTGCTGTGCTTCTTCGCCTCCTTCAACTCACTGATGGCATGGCAGGTACGGGAGATGTTCCCCTTATAGCCTATGGGCGGTTCTGTGTAGGCGTCGTCGATATGGATGCCTTTGAGCCGGAACTCTTCTTTCAGGTAGAAGTGACCATGGACGGTAATCCTGCTGTTATAGTCCTCGCCCAACAGTGTCAGCAGCCGTTCTGAATACATCGGCGAGGCACCGGGCTTGTACAGATGAAGGTTTTCCAGACCTTCCTCGAACAGGTTAGCCAAAATCTTGTCTTCTTCCACGAAGAAGGTCGGCTTGGTCATTACTATGAGCTTCATTTTTGTCAATAGTTCTCTTTCTGCACTGCAAACTTACATAAAAAAATCGATAATCACACGACTTTCGGTAAAAAAATAGTCTCGGAGGCTCTTTTTTCAGATTTTTATCGTAATTTTGCAGTCCGAAACGACATTATTTATAAATATAGTAAAGAAAATATGAAAGCATTTGTATTTCCCGGACAGGGAGCACAGTTTGTAGGCATGGGTAAGGATCTTTATGAGAACAATCCCCTTGCCAAGGAACTTTTTGAGAAAGCAAACGACATTCTTGGATATCGTATTACCGACATTATGTTCGAGGGAACTGACGAAGAACTGAAGCAGACGAAGGTCACTCAGCCCGCAGTTTTCCTCCACAGTGTCATCTCTGCCCTTTGTATGGGTGACGCCTTTGACCCGAAGATGACTGCCGGACACTCACTGGGTGAGTTCTCTGCACTGACAGCTGCTGGTGCCCTCAGTTTCGAGGACGGTCTGAAACTGGTCTATGCCCGTGCTATGGCTATGCAGAAGGCCTGCGAGGCCCAGCCATCGACGATGGCTGCCATCATCGCGCTGCCCTTCGACAAGATCGAGGAGATTTGTGCCGAGGTGAGCAAGATGGGTAAAGGTGTGGTGGTTCCTGCCAACTACAACTGTCCTGGCCAGCTTGTGATCTCTGGTGATTTCGATGCCATCAACGAGGCCTGCGAGCAGCTGAAGGCTGCCGGTGCCAAGCGTGCGCTGCCTTTGAAGGTAGGTGGCGCCTTCCACTCTCCCCTGATGCAGCCCGCCAAGGATGAACTTCAGGCTGCCATTGAGAAGACGGAGATCAAGACGCCGAAGTGTCCTGTCTATCAGAATGTGGATGCCAAGCCCCATACTGATCCCGCAGAGATCAAGGCTAACCTCATCGCTCAGCTGACAAGCAGTGTGCGTTGGGCCCAGAGTGTGGAGAATATGATTGCCGATGGTGCTGACGACTTCACAGAGTGTGGTCCAGGGAAGGCTCTGCAGGGTATGATTGCGAAGATCAATAAAGAGGTTTCTGCCCATAGTATCGGAGAATAATGAAAGAGAAAATTGTTATCTATCAGATTTTCACCCGTCTATACGGCAATCGGAACACCACCCGCAAGGAAGGTGGAACGATAGAGGAGAACGGTTGCGGAAAACTGAATGACTTCACGCCCAGCACCCTGAAGAAAATCAGGGAGATGGGCGTGAGCCATATTTGGTATACGGGTCTCATCCGCCATGCCACACAGACAGACTACTCAGCCTATGGTATCCCCCGTCAGCATCCTGCAGTTGTCAAAGGTCGTGCCGGTTCACCCTATGCCGTCACAGACTATTACGACATCGACCCGGACCTGGCAACGGACGTGAACAAGCGTATGCAGGAGTTCGAACGGCTTGTGGAGCGTACTCATAAGGCTGGCATGAAGGTGATTATCGACTTCGTGCCTAACCATGTGGCCCGTCAGTACCATTCTGTCTGCAAGCCAGAAGGCGTGAAGGATCTTGGTGAAGATGACAATCCTCAATTAGGTTTCGACTCGCAGAACAATTTCTATTATTGTCCGGGTGAGCGGTTTTCACCTTATTTCGACCTTTATCATGGTGAGGCGCAGCCCTATATCGAAGAGCCTGCCAAGGCCACGGGTAACGACTGTTTCCACAATGCGCCAGGGATGAACGACTGGTATGAGACCGTGAAGCTGAATTATGGCGTTGACTATTATGCTGGTCGTGTGGGCCACTTCAACCCTGTTCCCGATACCTGGAGCAAGATGACAGACATCCTGCTTTTCTGGGCGCGTAAGGGTATCGATGGCTTCCGTTGTGACATGGCTGAGATGGTGCCTGCTGAGTTTTGGCGCTGGGCTACGGACAAGGTAAAGTTTGCTTATCCTGGCATCATCTTTATCGGTGAGGTTTATAACCCCGCAGAATACCGTAACTACCTTGGTGCAGGCTTTGACTACCTCTACGACAAGGTGGGTATGTACGACACTGTTCGTGATGTCATCTGTGGCCACCAGTCTGTACATGCTATTACAGGTGCCTGGCAGCAGACCGACGATATCCGTGATCACATGCTCTATTTCCTTGAGAACCACGATGAACAGCGCATTGCCAGTGTTTTCTTTGCTGCAAATGCTTTGAAAGGCGTGCCAGGACTCGTTGTCTCTGCACTCCTCCAGCAGAATCCCGTGATGATCTACGCAGGTCAGGAATACGGTGAGCCTGGTATGGACAAGGAGGGCTTCAGCGGACACGACGGGCGCACCACCATCTTCGACTATTGGAGCGTCGCCAGTCTCACCCGTGCTATGAAGGGCAGACTCACCAATGACGAGAAGGCTCTGGCCTCTATATATAATAAGGTGTTGAATATCGCAGTCAAGGAGAAGGCCGTCTGTGAGGGTGTCAGCTTCGACCTCATGTATGTCAACAGCCAGTATCAGCGCCAGTATGCTTTCTTGAGAAAGGCCGGCAGTGAGGCTCTGCTGGTGGTCGTCAACTTCGACGAAATACCCACCACGATGGATGTCACCATCCCTGCCCACGCTTTCGACTATTTGAAACTGAAGGAGCGGAAGAATGTCACAGCCGTTGATCTGCTCAGTGGCAAGGAGATAAAGCGCCAACTGTATCGTGACTGCTACGTTTCCGTCGACCTCGAACCCCTTGGTGCCGTTGTCCTCAAATTCAAAGCGTGACCCTATGGCAGAAGACTATATCCTGAACGACCACAATAAAGAAGAATACCCTCCAAGTCATACGGCAGAGCATCTTCTGAATCAGACGATGATACGCATCTTTGGCTGTGAGCGTTCCTATAATGCCCATGTCGAGCGTAAGAAGAGCAAGATGAGCTTCTATCTCGACCACAAGCCCTCGCGTCAGGAGGAAAAGGAGATAGAACGCCGTATGAACGAACTCATCGAGGAAGATCTGCCCGTCACTTTCGAGTTCGTCACCCGCGATGAGTTGCCTGACGATGTCAGCCTCGACCGTCTGCCTGATGATGCCTCCGACACCATCCGACTTGTCCGTATCGGCGACTACGATGTCTGTCCCTGCATCGGCAAGCACGTCCGCAGCACTTCACAGATAGGGCGCTTCGAGATGCTCGGCACCAATTGGGACGAGCACGAACGGTCTTTCCGTGTACGTTTCAAGATTGTGTGATATAATAAATCCCGCCAACAGGCGGGATTTATGATGATTACTGTTTTGTGGCAATACGCATAAAGACGGGATAGTGGTCTGAATAGCTCAACTCCTTCTTGTAGTAGGAGAGGCCTTCGAGGCCTTTATCGTGGAAGATGTAGTCGATACGGACTTTCTTTCCGCCTCGGTAGGTATACATGAATCCGCTACCACACTCCTTGAAACCATCGATCTTGTCGCCAAGCATCGTGTTATAGACATAGGAGTACGGCACATCGTTGAAGTCACCGCATACGATGACAGGTGCCTCAGACTCCCTCATGTCCATCGCGAGCATGTTAGCCTGTCCAGAACGGGCGATCATTCCGATGGTATAGCCACCGTAGATGGCGTTCAAAAGAGCATTGCCATGCACGTCGACACCTTTGTTGGCTAACTTCGAAGCCTGATGCAGCGCACTGTTGATACCAGTAGTCTCAAGGTGGACATTATAGATGCGGTAAATGTTGTCGTTGACGTTGACCTCCACCCACATGGCACTGTTGTTCGTCTGCTCGAAGTCAATGTTTTGTTTATTGACGATGGGATAGCGGCTATAGATGACCATGTCGTTATTGCCAAAGGCAGAGTAGGGGAAATAATCCTTGTAGGAGTCTGAGTTCTTCTTGTCGCCGCTGAAATCGTTGTACTCCTGGAAACAGACGATATCTACTTTCTGTCGCTTCATCTCCGAGAGGATGTCCAAAGCGATGAAGCCTGTGGTCTCTCCCGAGAAGCGTGCCACGTTGTAGGAGGCGAACTTGATACCCGACTTGGCATCAGCTTTCTCATCCGTAGAGCCCATCTGGAAGAGCGTTCCGATATATGGGATGCAGCAGAGCAAGGTAATGAGTGGCATGAGTGCCCAATGGAAACGCAGTCTGACAAGCCAGTAAATCAGAAAGACGGCATTGGCGATAATAAGCAACGGCAGGGCATAGACCAACATGGCGCGTGCCGTATTTCCGGCAGGCTGGACGTCACCTCCGAACAGTCCCACCAATGTGAAGATCATCAGCAGGAAGGAGATGATGAGCATCATGAACGAAAAGTATTTCTGAACTGCAAGCTTTCCCATAATACTTTAAACTTTGAACTTTGAGCTTTGAACTTTATGATTAGTCTTCTTCTCCGAGGTATCTCTTGACAATCTCGATGAGGTTCTCTACCTTGAATGGCTTGGCCATGAAATCATCGCAGCCGGCTTCCTTGGCAGCGCGGATATTCTCTTCAAAGGCGTATGCACTGAGGGCGATGACTGGGGTGGACGACACTTCCTTGATGATACGGGTGGCGTCGAGACCATTCATGCCTGGCATACGGATGTCCATCAGGATCAGATCCGGTTTCTCGTCCTCGTTGATGGTCACAGCCTCAATGCCATTGTGGGCCCGCAACAGCTTATAGCGTTTCTGTAGCACGATCTTCACCAACTCGTAGTTGTGATCCTCATCCTCAGCAACAAGGATGGTCTTTGCATTCAGATCGTCTGTGCGACCGCTGATGCGGATGGTGCGAACGCTGGTCGTTGTGGTCTCCTTGCTCTGATCCACCCCGCCGATGCTACCTTCAAAGGGCATGGTGAAGGTGAAGGTAGAACCTTTTCCTAACTCAGACTCTACGTTCAGTGTGCCACCCATCTTCTCTACGATGATTTTACAGAGTGGCAGGCCAAGGCCGTAACCGTTCTTATTGGTTTCTGCATCGCGGGAGACATAGGTCTCGAAGATATGCTCAAGGTCTTCTTTGGCAATACCGCTACCCGTGTCGCTGACAAACATTTCTATCGAATGTCCTTCGTCTAGGACCTTATAGCCGTAGGAGATCGTGCCTTGGCTGGTGTGTTTCAGCGAGTTACTGATGAGATTCGAGAACACTTGGATAAGTCGGTTGGCATCGGTGTTCATCGTCACATTCATGGTCGGCTCACTCCACTCCAGCTTCACACTGTCTGGGCAGCGGAACTTGAACAGGTTCTTGATGCTTGTGCAGAGTTCATTGAGGTCGGTAGGACTCTTCTTCATGACAATCTCACCCGACTCAACTCGCGACAAGTCGAGAATCTCATTAACAAGACTCTGCAGACGGTTGTTGTTGCTCTCGATGATCTCGAAATATTTCATGCGTTCCTCCTGAGAGTCAGTCTCAATGATGACTCTCGAGAAACCTTCTATGGCATTGAGCGGAGTGCGTATTTCATGGCTCATATTTGCTAGGAAAAGGGACTTCATCTTGCTGGCATTCTCAGCTTTCTGAGCCTTCTCCTCGTATTCCTTCAGTTTCTTGTTTGCAATCGCGAGCTGTTCGTTGGCTAATAGAAGCTTCCTATTCGCGTCAGCAAATTTCTGTAATAGTACTTCTTTCTCGTCTCTCTCCATTTCCGTACACAAATACAGTAGATTTTGCAAAGGTACGAATTATTTTTGAAATAGCAATGAAAATTGCGAAAAATTTTCAACTTCTCTTTGCTTTTTCCCACGCTCCACTCTTCCCATGACTCTTTAAATAGGCCATTCCGCGAAATACGTTAAAATTCATAAATACGAAATAATAGGCGGTATAGAGGAGCTTATTCTTGTAGCCGATGCGGTTCTGAAGCCATCCAGCCAAGGCCATCAGGTAGAAGATTGCCTGGAGGATGAGCATCACTGTATAGAATGTTCCGGCCCCCATGGCGACGAGGGCGATATTGGCGAGTAGTAGCAAAACCATTGCGATGGGGGTGATGCTCCAGCGGAGCACACGGTGACTGACATACTGGAAGGTGACCAGTGGCTGATGCAGCGGGTTGAGCATCGAACGGAGCCACCAAATACTCTGGAGTCCTCCAGCCGCAATACGGCGTTTGCGCTTCGATTCCTCGTAGATATTGGCAGAACCGTATTCTCTGGCGAAGGCCTCTGGGGTATAGGCGATGCGCTTGCCGGCCTGCACGACGTACATCGACAGCATGAAATCATCGAGCAGGGCTTCGTCAGGCACTTCACGACAGAGCTTGGGATCGATGGCATAGAGCTCGCCGGCAGCACCCATGGCCGAGTACAACTCACTGTCCCAGCGCTTCAGCGTGCTCTCATATCTCCAATAGAGTCCCTCGCCCTCAGCGGCCATCTCTCCAGCCTTTCGGGCAGCAACCCGTTTCTCTCCAGAGACACAGCCTACCGTCGGATTGCTGAATAGACGTGCTATCTCTCGGAGGGCACCACTGTTAATCATGGTGTTGGCATCGGTGAAGGTGACATAGCGGGTCTTCAGTTCCCTGAGACCATGTTTCAGGGCGGCAGTCTTGCCTTTGCGCTCAGGGCTGAACACGATGTCCACCTCTGGATAGGCTTTCAGGAGTTCGTTGGTGTGGTCGTTGCTGCCGTCTGTCACCCACATGATACGGAACTTGTCTTTTGGATAATCGAGCGCCAAGGTGTTTTCCATCTTTTCCTTTACGACGTCTTCCTCGTTGTAGGCACAGATCATCAACGTCATGGTGGGCAGGTCTTCATCCACCGGCATGGCTTGCTGAAGGGGAGCTCCTTTCAGCAGCCGTTTCAGCCGGATGATGATGTATAAGAGTATTCCGTAACCGATATAGGTGTAGAACACGATGAGCAGCGTGGCCCAAAACAGGATCTTCAGTGTCAGCATAGTCTTTTTCAGTTACAGGTCATTTCGTTTCAATCTCTTCCTGCATGTCGATGAACTGCTTGTTTTCATCGTAGAACTCGTACTGTAGGAAGGCTAATTTCTGCGAGGGGATCACACGGACACCGAGTCCGTATTTCATTTGCCATTGCAGCTTCATGCTGAATACACCTTTGTTGATGTAGGCTGCCACGTAGGGATGTACGTGGAGGTAGAACTTCTTGATACCGATCTTGTTGACCAGATTGTCAATTTTATTCTCCAGAGTGTCCGTAAAGAGGAAACTCGACTTGATGGTTCCTTTTCCGAAACAGGTAGGGCAGACCTCTTCAACGTTCACGCTCATGGCCGGACGCACCCTTTGACGGGTGATCTGCATCAGTCCGAACTTCGACAGCGGCAGAATGTTGTGCTTGGCACGATCCTTCTGCATGTTCTTGCACATCCGCTCATAGAGCATCTGACGGTCCTCAGGCAGCTTCATGTCGATAAAGTCGACGATGATGATACCGCCCATGTCGCGGAGCCTTAACTGACGGGCCAGTTCGTCGGCAGCGCCGAGATTGGTCTCCAAGGCGTTGGCCTCCTGGTCGTTCTCCTTCTTGATGCGGGTGCCGCTGTTCACATCGACGACGTGCATCGCCTCGGTGTGCTCGATGATGAGATAAGCGCCATGCTTGTAGTTGACGGTCTTTCCAAAACCGGATTTCAGCTGTTTGGTGACGTTGAAATTGTCGAAGATGGGCACTGTGCCCTTGTAAAGCTTGACAATTTCCTTTTTCTCTGGGGCAATGATCTCCAGATAGTTCTTGATCTCATCGAAGATCTGGGCGTCGTTGACGTTGATGGCATCGTAGGTGGGATTGAATAGGTCACGAAGCAATGCCACAGCCCTGCTTTCCTCCTCAAAGCAGAGTTTCGGACGGTCTGTCGTCTTCTGCACCTTCGTAATCGTGTCTTCCCAGCGCTTGAGCAGCACTTTCAGCTCTGCGTCGAGCTCTGCTGCGCGCTTGCCCTCGGCCACCGTGCGGACGATGACACCGAAGTTCTTCGGTTTGATACTCTGAATCAGCTGTTTCAGACGGCTTCGCTCCTCGCCGCGCTTGATCTTCGTCGAGACGGAAACATTGTCGTCGAAAGGTATCAGCACAAGATAGCGCCCAGCGAAACTCAGTTCGCAAGTGAGGCGCGGCCCCTTGGTGTTGATGGGTTCCTTGACAATCTGGACAAGAATCTCCTGTCCGACTTTCAATGTGTTGGCAATGCTGCCGTCTTTCTTCAGTTCCGGCTGGATGTGAGCCTTCTGAATGGGGTAGAGCTTCTTCCGGTCGCTGGCTACCTGTTTCAGGTATTTCTCAAAAGAATAAAACTGACTTCCCAGGTCCAGATAGTGCAGGAAGGCTACGCGTTCCGCGCCGACATCGACGAAGCAGGCATTCAGCCCTGGCATCAGTTTCTTAACCTTTGCCACATAGATGTTTCCTACCGAGAACGACTCCGTGCGCTGCTCCTGCTGGTATTCCACCAGCTGTTTGTCTTCAAGCAGCGCAATCGAGATGTCTTTCGGCTGGACATCAATAATTACTTCACTTGTCATTACCGTAAACTGTAAACTATAATACTGGGTTGTCTTAAAAAATCAAAAGGGTGCGTTGCTATCCCAAGGGATTAGCATACACACTCCTTTCATTTCCTTTGCAGTCACAGCAAGCGATTACTTGCTCTTGTGACGATTCTTGCGCAGTCTCTTCTTACGCTTGTGAGTAGCCATCTTGTGGCCCTTCTTCTTTTTTCCGTTTGGCATAATTGTTTATTTTTAAATGAATCTTAATTGTGATTTTCTCGCGTTTTACAGCATCTTCTCCATGAAGTTCTTTGCCGGCTTGAAAGAGGGAATGTCACGAGCCTCGAGCATCATGGTCGTGTTCTTTGAAATGTTGCGGGCGGTCTTCTTGGCACGGTGCTTGATGCCGAAAGTGCCGAAGCCGCGCAGGTAGACGGCCTCTTTGTTCTCTGCAAGACTGATGCGGATAGTCTCCATGAAAGCCTCGACGGTGGTGGACACATCTTTCTTGGCGACACCCGTCTGCTCGGCAATCTGATTGATGATTTCTGCCTTTGTCATCTTGTTGTTCTTTCTATATATTAATAATGTGTAACTGTTGAAATTCTCAATTTCGGACTGCAAAGTTACTGTTTTTCAGCGAGATACCGAAATATTATTGCATTTTTTTTTCATTTTTTGCATTTTTCCTTCTCTTTGGCCCACTTTCCTCTCTCATTTTCATCCGAAATTGCACTTTTCCCTCTCAGTTTGCCTCTTGCCTAATCAATCGTCTTTTCTTGCATCAAGCGAGAATACTGCAATCTCCCTCGAAGAATAGTTCAATCTATGAGATTGCAGTATTCCCGATCTTTTTGAGCATCATGACGCCTGACAAACTGATAACTTTAGGCTCATAGTTTATTCCCACAGTGGGAATGTCATGTTCCCAGGCTGGGAACACCATATTCCCAGTATGGGAACATTTCTTCCCCTTAATGGGCATTTCGTCATACCTTAATGAGACAGGCAAATGACAATTGACAACTTCTAATCAATAACCTAATCCGTCACGTAGTGATCAAACCCTATATAGGTTGGGGTACGCATTATAATTCATCCAGAGTATGGATCTTAGGCTCCAATCATTAGAATTCTACTCCAAAATTTGGAGTTGTCAGGGAATTGTCGTAACTTTGTTGCCGAATTATAGAGATGAATATAACGGAGATTTCTTTTGTGACGAATGCGTAGGATTTATCATAAGGTGTACCTTGCCATCCGGTTCTTTACGGAGAAGCGGGTGATGACACAGGCGTCGGCATTGACTTACTCTACGTTGTTGGCTATTGTGCCCATGCTCGCTGTGGTGTTTGCTATCGCACGAGGCTTTGGCTATAACAAGTATATAGAGATGTGGTTTCGCGAACTGCTTGCTTCTCAGCCGCAGGTGGCTGATGCGATCATCAGTTTCGTCAACAGCTACCTGATACATACCAAGAGCGGCATATTCCTAGGCGTGGGATTGATCTTCATGCTCTACACCGTCCTGATGCTGGTCAACAATGTCGAAGAGACGTTTAACCAGATCTGGCAAGTGAACAATTCGCGTCCCATCATCCGCTCGTTTGCCAATTATCTGGCCATGTTCTTCCTGTTCCCCATCATCATCGTCATCTCGACAGGTCTTTCCATATTTATGGAGACGGTGGCAGGCAAGATGGATGACTTCGTCATTTTGGAACCAATCGTCCACAAACTGTTCAGCTTTTTCCCGTTTATGCTGATGTCGTTGCTATTCATTTTTCTCTATGTATATATGCCCAATACAAAGGTTCGCTTCTCGTGCGCCATCATACCAGGCATACTTGCTGGCTTAGCGATGTACTTACTGCAGATTGCCTATATCCATTCCCAGCTATGGGTGACGGGCTACAACGCCATCTACGGTTCGTTTGCGGCCCTGCCGTTGTTCATGCTCTGGGTGCAGATTTCCTGGGCCATCTGTCTCTTTGGCGCACAACTTACTTATACCAATCAGAACTTGAATCGCATCGGCTTCAATCTTGAAGAAATCGACATCCATCCGAAGGTGGATATGACGGATGATGAACGAGGCGAAGAGGCAAGAGAACTATATAGTGATCGATTGGATTCCTTGTAATAAGCAACGGACTACACGACTTAAGGACTTAATGAAATCGGAAAAGTCCTGTAGTCGTGTAGTCCGTTGCAAAAAGATTACTGATTCATCAGATATTGCTTGAAGTCAGCAAAGTCCTTTGTCATGGGGACGCTTTGCTTCTGACCCTGCATGAAGGCACGGAGTCTGGCTGGGATGTCAACATCGATGCCGAGGATATCGTCAACCTTCTCCTTGAATTTCGCAGGATGGGCCGTCTCGCAGAACACGCCGACTTCGCCAGGCTTTAAGCCATCAACAAGGGCCTGATAGCCGCAGGCTCCGTGAGGATCGAGTACATAGTCCGTCTCTTCATAGCATTGGCGCATGGTCTGACGAATCTGTTCATCGCCATAGGTGGCACCTCCGATGAGGCTGCTGATGCGTTCATGGCTCTTGCCGTAGAGGTCGTAGATACGAGCGAAGTTGGAGGGATCGCCCACATCCATCGCATTGGCAAGCGTCTGCTTGGAAGGCTTTGGCTCATAACGGCCTGTCTGCAGGTAGTTGTAGAAGATGTCGTTGGCGTTGTTGGCAGCAATGAAGCGCGCAATGGGGAGTCCCATCTCATGGCCGAAGAGGGCTGCGCAGATATTGCCGAAATTGCCAGAGGGTACACACATAACGAGATTGTCAGCCTTACCTAATGCCTTCATACGGGCATAAGCATTGAAATAATAGAATGCCTGTGGCAGGAAACGGGCTACGTTGATGGAGTTGGCGGAAGTGAGCTTCATGTGCTGATTGAGTTCGGCATCCATGAAGGCATTCTTCACGAGAGCCTGACAGTCGTCGAAGACACCATCCACCTCGATAGCGGTAATATTCTTGCCGAGGGTCGTAAACTGACACTCTTGGATGGGGCTCACTTTTCCTTTTGGATACAGCACATAGACGTGGATGCCTTCTACGCCAAGGAATCCGTTGGCTACGGCAGAACCAGTATCACCAGAGGTGGCCACAAGGACGTTTACCTGGCCCTTTCCGTTTTCCTGACGGATGAAATATTGCAGGAGGCGGGCCATAAAACGGGCACCCACATCCTTAAAGGCGAGGGTAGGACCGTGGAAGAGTTCCAGCGTGTAGATATTATCCTTGACTTTCACGACTGGACAGTCGAAGGAGAGCGTGTCGTAGACAATCTTTTTCAGGGCATCTGCCTCGACGTCTTCGCCGAAGAAAGCATCGGCGACGGTATAGGCAATCTCCTGGAAGGACATTTTGTCGATGTTGTCGAAGAAATCCTTCGGCAGTTGTTTGATCTTCTCTGGCATATAGAGACCGCGATCTTCTGCCAGTCCCTTGACGACGGCTTTATGAAGGTCGGCAATGGGAGCATTTCCGTTGGTACTGTAATATTTCATATTAATTGATAATTGACAATTGAAAATGGATAATTATTCGATGTCCATAAGGGCATGCATGAATTCGTCGAGCTTCAATAAGCCGTAATATCCTGATACACAACTTACTTCGTCGTATTGCTGAACCTCGTCTGCAGGAATGCCACGATGCCAGATGAGGAAGGGTACTGGCTGCCCGACGTGGATGCGCTGCTCTACAGGTGTGAGATGATCAGGCAGCACGGCGATGCATACAGGCTCGTCCCACGTCTCCACCTCTTTATATATAGGGGCGATGAGGCGTTGATCGAGATACTCGATGGTCTTGAGCTTCAAATCCAGGTCACCGTCGTGACCGGCCTCGTCGCTGGCCTCCACATGAACGAATACGAAATCATCATGCTTCAATGCCTCGATGGCTGCCTGAGCCTTTCCTTCGTAGTTGGTGTTGGCCAGTCCTGTGGCACCAGGAACCTCAACAATCTTCAGTCCTGCATAGTGGCCGATACCGCGGATGAGATCTACGGCAGAGATAACTGTGCCACTCTTGACTTGCGGATACTGCTGCATCAGCGTTTCCATGGAGGGACGATAGCCTCCGCTCCAGGGCCAGATGCTGTTTGCCTGGCGCTCACCTTTCTGGGTTCTTGCGAGGTTGAATGGATGCTTAGCCAGCAAGTTCTGCGATTTCAGGATCATCTCGTTGATGAGGTCGGCAGTCTGTTGTGGAGTCATTCTATTAACAGCTGTGTCTACAGGACAGGGTTCGGGCAGAACGAGGAGTGGGCGCCATTCTTCGTTTGGATGGTCGTGGGGTGGGGCACAGACGATATGCTTGTTGCCGCCTTTGATGACCAGCAGATGACGATACTGGATGCCTGTGATGAACTTCACACGCTCACAGCCCTCTCGTTCGTTGATGGGCTTGGCTAGCTTTTCATTCAGATAGTCAATCAACACACGGGCATCTTCCGTTTCCAGGTTGCCCCCGTTGTGGGTGATGATCTTGCCGTCAGCAAGTGTAATAATATTGCATCGGATAGCAAAGTCGTCGTCTGCCATCTCATAGCCTATGCTGGCTGCTTCCAAAGGACCGCGACCCTCATAAACCTTATTCAGATCATAGCCAAGAATGGCCGTGTTGGCCACTTCCGATCCTGGAGGAAACCCCTCTGGTACAGTGATGAGCCTTCCGCAGCGGCCTTCACGGGCCAACTGGTCCATCATGGGCTTATGGGCATACTGCAATAAGGTCTTCCCACCGAGTCGCTCGACGGGAAGATCTGCCATGCCATCACCAAGTATGATGATATGCTTCATAAACTAAATATTGGCGATTGACATAATATTTGCGAAGACGCCAGCAGCAGTGACGGCAGCACCTGCGCCGTAGCCCTGAATCAGCATAGGATACTCCTTATAGCGCTCAGTCGTCAGCAGCACGATGTTATTGGAGCCTTCCAGACCGTAGAAGGGATGACCGTAAGGCACCTCCTTGAGGGCGACGTTGGTCTTGCCGTTCTCCATCGTGGCAACAAAACGCCAGCGCTTGTTCTCGGCCTCCAACTTTTGGCGGCGGGCCTCAAAGTCGGCATCCAGTTCAGGCAGGCGCTTCCAGAAGTCATCAAGACTTCCCTCGAAGTAGTCGTTGGGCACGAAAAGATGCTTCTCCACATCGTCTTGTTCCACCTTATAACCAGCCTCACGGGTGAGGATGACGAGTTTGCGAATCACATCCGTACCACTGAGGTCGATACGTGGATCAGGCTCAGAATAGCGTTGCTCCTTGGCACGACGAACGGTCTCAGAGAAGGGCACGTCGGCAGCAATCTCGTTGAAGATGAAATTCAGCGTACCAGAGAGGATAGCCTCAATCTTCAGGATCTTGTCACCCGAGTTGCACAGGTCGTTGATGGTGCCGATGATGGGCAGACCTGCACCTACGTTGGTCTCATAGCGGAACCATACACCACGGTCGCGAGCCGTCTGCTTCAGTTTCAAGTAACTATCGTAATCGCTGGATGCTGCAATCTTGTTGGCTGCTACCACTGAAATATTATGCTCTAAGAATGTCTGATAAAGCATGGCAATCTGACGGCTGGCGGTACAGTCAACGAAGACACTGTTAAAGATATTCATCTTTACAATCTCCTCCTTCATGTGCTCTGTGTTGGCCGGGAATCCTGCACGTAAGATTTTTTCGTAATTATCGAGGTCAATACCGTCACGATCAAGTACGAAGTTGTCAACATCCGAGATACCCACCACGTTCAGCTTCAGTCGACGAGACTGCATGAGGAACTGCTGCTGTGTACGAATCTGCTCGAGCAACATGCCACCGACAGTTCCAATACCACAGATGAAGAGATTCAGTACTTTGTACTCTGACAAGAAGAATGAGTCGTGGAGTACGTTCAGCGACTTACGCAGGAACTTGCCATCAACAACAAAGGAGATGTTCGTCTCAGAAGCACCTTGGGCACAGGCAATCACGGAGATACCTGAACGGCCCAGCGTACCAAACAGCTTGCCAGCGATACCAGGTGTCTGCTTCATATTCTCACCCACGATGGCGATGGTGGCCAATCCACTCTCCACCTGCATGGGATACATGGCACCCGTCTCAATCTCCTTGGCAAATTCTGCGTTCAGGACCTCTGCTGCAGCCTCGGCATCTTCGTCACGCACACCGATAGAGGTGGAGTTCTCTGATGAGGCTTGAGACACCATGAAAACAGAGATGCCCTTGTTGGCAAGTGTCGTAAAAATTCGACGGTTCACACCAATCACACCCACCATCGAGAGACCTGTCACAGTAATCAGCGTGGTACCCTTGATGCTAGAGATACCCTTGATGGGCTTGTTGTCGTCATCAATGGTTTCCTTGATGAGTGTACCAGGGTGTTCAGGATTGAACGTATTCTTGACCTTGATAGGTATATTCTTGACGCAGACGGGATAGATGGTCGGTGGGTAGATGACCTTGGCACCGAAGTTGCAAAGTTCCATCGCCTCTACGTATGAGAGTTCGTTGATGGTATAGGCACTCTTGATCACCTTGGGGTCGGCAGTCATAAAGCCATCCACATCCGTCCAAATCTCCAGAACCTCTGCGTTGAGCACAGCGGCCAGGATGGAAGCCGTGTAGTCGGAACCGCCACGACCCAAGTTGGTCGTCTCGTGGGTGTCACGGTCTCTGGCGATGAATCCTGGTACCACATAAATCGTCTTCTCATGTAAATCCTTGAAGGCCTCCTTCACCAGTTGAGTGGTCAGGTCGGCATCAATCACGTGTTTGCCCAGCTTCTTCTCCGTACGGATAAAGTCGCGGCTGTTCATGCGGATGCCGTTCTTTACCATTGCTGCTACGATGTGGGAACTCAGGCGTTCGCCATAGCTGACAATCGTGTCCTCTGTCTTCTTCGAGAGGTCGTGAATGAGGTACACACCGTAGAAGATACTCTTCAACTGGTCAAAGAGCTGGTCTACGTTATTGAATAAATCTACGCGCTTTTTGTCGTCTGTGATGATCGTGTCAATCATCTGATGGTGGCGCTTGACCATCGCGTCGAATTCCTCGCGATAGTGCTCGTCGCCCTGTTTGGCCATCTGCGACGTGGCAATCAGTTTGTCTGTGATGCCGTCGAGTGCGCTTACTACTACAATGACAGGTTGCGTCCGAGCCTCTGCCTCCACAATTTTCTTCAAGCTAAGAATGCTTTTTACGGAACCTACGGACGTTCCGCCGAATTTCATTACTTTCATATTTCTATGCAATTTATCTTACCGCCGGTACCCCTGCTACAATGGGGGACTTCTCCAACGGCGGTGCAAAGATAGTGCTTTTTTTTGATTCTGCCATCGTTTTTCTCAAAATTTCTTCGTACCTTTGCCAAAAATTGAGATATGACAGATGATTATCAGATACGTGTAGTGCCTGAAGTGGCAGCACAGGAAGATAGGCTAAAAAGTTGGCTGGCTGATGAATATGGATTCGACGTGCGGACGATTCAGGGGGTGCGGATCCTGAAACGAAGCATCGATGCCCGTCAACGGCAGATCTTTGTGAATCTGAAGGTGAGGGTGTATGTGAACGAGCTTCCACATGATGATGCATATGTCAGAACAGACTATCCGAATGTTGAGGGACGTCCACAGGTGATTGTGGTGGGTGCAGGTCCTGGTGGCTTATTTGCTGCATTGCGGTTGATAGAACTTGGATTAAGACCTATCGTCTTGGAAAGAGGCAAGGATGTGCATGAGCGAAAGAAAGACCTGGCTAATATCACTAAGACACAGAAGGTGGATGCTGAGAGTAATTACTGTTTTGGTGAGGGTGGGGCTGGTGCTTACTCGGACGGCAAACTCTATACCCGCAGTAAGAAACGTGGTAATACGGATAAGATATTAAATGTGTTCTGCCAGCATGGCGCTTCAACAGCTATTCTTGCAGATGCCCACCCACATATCGGTACTGACAGGTTGCCAAAAGTGATTGAGGCGATGCGCCATACTATTATTAATAGTGGTGGCGAAGTGCATTTCCAGACCAAGATGACCCAACTGATTCTTGATGGTGATAAAGTTGTGGGCTGTGTGGCTGATAAGGAGTATCGCGGTCCGGTGATTCTCGCTACAGGTCATTCTGCCAGAGATGTTTACAGATATCTGTCTGAAGCAAAGATAGAGATTGAGGCGAAGGGCATTGCTGTCGGTGTTAGATTAGAGCATCCGTCGCATTTGATTGATCAGATCCAATATCATTCGAAGCAAGGTCGAGGAAAATATCTGCCTGCAGCTGAGTACTCCATGGTGACTCAGGTGGATGGGCGTGGTGTTTATTCTTTCTGTATGTGTCCTGGAGGCTTCGTGATTCCAGCAGCTACGGATAAGGAGCAGATCGTAGTGAATGGTATGAGTCCTGCCAGCCGAGGAACGGCTTGGAGTAACTCTGGTATGGTGGTTGAAGTAAGACCTGAGGACATAGAAGTGGGAAATGAAGAAGTGAGAAGTGAAGAGCTAAAGGTGATGGCGTTTCAGGAAGAACTGGAGAAGTTGTGTTGGCAGCAGGGAAATATGAAACAGACGGCACCAGCCCAACGGATGGCAGACTTCGTGAATGGTAAGCTCAGCTATGATTTGCCTAAATCATCCTATGCTCCAGGGTTGGTATCCAGTCCTTTACACTTTTGGATGCCAAAGATGATCTCCAAACGTCTGCAGGAAGGTTTTAAGGTGTTTGGACGTCAGGCACACGGCTTTCTGACAAATGAGGCGGTTTTGATAGCAGTTGAGACCAGAACAAGTAGTCCGGTAAGAATCGTTAGGGATCGTGAAACATTGCAACACATACGTGTCCAAGGACTGTTCCCATGCGGTGAAGGAGCTGGTTATGCTGGTGGTATCGTTTCTGCAGGTGTTGATGGAGAACGTTGCGCTGAAGCCGCTGCACAGTATATTTCTGGTTACGGATTACAGAACTAACAAAAAAAATTGCTAAAAGATTTGGAACTTCCAAATCTTTTTTGTATCTTTGTGGCATCAATGTTTAACTAATAAAAATGGAGCACTATGAATAGAGAAGAACAATTCGTGATAACCATCAGCCGCCAGTTTGGTACAGGCGGACATGAGATTGGAGCAGAGTTGGCACGTCGCCTCAATGTCAAACTGCTCGATAAGCAAATCCTGAATGAAGTTGCCAAGCGCATTCCTGTTGTGGAGGATGCTATGGAGCGCATCGCAGTCCGAAATCCTTTGTGGCGCGACGATTTTACCAACTTCTATCGTACCTATATGAATAAGGCAGAGTATGACGGTCAGGAACATGACGAAACCTCACGTGCACTGTTCGAGGCTCAGGCCATCGCTATCCGTAAGATTGCAGAACAGGAGTCGTGTGTGCTGGTTGGCCGTTGTGGTTTCCATATCTTTGAGGATCATCCCAATGCCTTGAAAATTTTTATCCATTCATCCGAAGATTGCCGTAAACGCAGGATCGCCGAGAAGTATAATCTTCCCCTAAATGATGCGGCTGCTATGGTGGTGGATAACGATTATAGTCGAGAGCTTTATACAAAGACTTTCACGGGAAAGGACTGGACAGATGCCCGTAACTATGACATCTCTCTCGACGTCCGTCAGTTCGGCATAAACGGGGCTGTAGATTTCTTAATGAAGAGTATTGAGTAGTTTTCTCAAGAAAAATTTGTGTATATACCGATTTTTTAGTACCTTTGCACGCTGAAATTTCACAAGTTAGTAATTACTAAAAAATCGGTATAATGAATATTTCCTACAAATGGTTGAAGGAATACGTTGATTTCGACCTGACGGCTCAGCAGGTGTGTGACGCACTGACATCGACAGGTCTGGAGGTTGACGCATTGGAAGAAGTACAAAGTATTAAGGGTGGTCTGAAAGGACTCTATGTGGGTAAAGTCCTTACCTGTGAGCCTCATCCCAATAGTGATCACCTGCATGTAACAACAGTTGACTTAGGCAAGGGCGAACCTTCACAGATTGTGTGTGGTGCGCCTAATGTAGCTGCAGGTCAGAAGGTGATTGTGGCTGATCTGGGTTGCGTGCTTTACGATGGCGACCAGGAGTTTGTCATCAAGAAGTCTAAACTCCGTGGTGTAGAGTCGAACGGTATGATCTGTGCAGAGGATGAGATCGGCGTTGGCAATGACCATTCTGGTATTATCGTACTGCCTGAGGATGCAGTGGTTGGTACACCCGCTGCAGAGTATTATCATCTGGAGAGTGATTGGCTCATCGAGGTTGACATCACGGCAAATCGTGCTGATGGTCTGAGTCACTGGGGCGTAGCACGTGATCTGTATGCCTGGCTGTTGAGCAACGGCCATGAGACAAAGATGCATCGTCCTGACTGCTCGAAGTTTAAGGTTGATAATCACAACCTGCCCGTTGAGGTGGTGATTGAGAACCAGGAGGCCTGCAAACGCTATGCCTGTGTCAGCATCACAGATTGTGAAGTGAAGGAGTCACCTGACTGGTTGAAGAATAAGCTGACAACAATCGGTCTGCGTCCGATCAACAATATCGTGGATATCACCAATTATATCATGATGGCCTATGGTCAGCCTCTGCATTGCTTCGATGCAGACATGGTGAAGGGTCATAAAATTGTGGTGAAGACGATGCCTGATGGCACACCTTTCCAGACACTCGATGGTGTGGAGCATAAACTCTCTGATCGCGACCTGGCTATCTGCAATGCCGAGGATCCTATGTGTATTGCCGGCGTGTTTGGCGGAAAGGGTAGTGGTACCTACGAGACCACGAAGAATGTGGTGCTTGAGAGTGCCTACTTCCATCCTACATGGATTCGTAAGAGTGCCCGCCGTCATGGTCTGAGCACAGATGCCAGCTTCCGTTTTGAGCGTGGTATTGATCCCAATGGTACAATCTACGCACTTCAGCAGGCAGCTATTCTCTGTCAGGAACTGGCTGGTGGTAAGGTGTCGATGGATATCGTCGATGTCTATCCTGAACCTATTAAGAACGCAGTTGTTGAACTCAGTTTTGAGTATGTGAACAATCTGGTTGGCAAGTTCCTCTCTCCTGGTGTCATCAAGTATCTTTGTCGTGCGCTCGACATGGAAGTCAAGTTCGAGAATGTACAGGGTCTTACTCTTGAGATTCCTGCTTATCGTGTAGATGTGACTCGTCCTTGCGATGTGGTAGAGGATATCCTGCGTA
This sequence comes from Prevotella sp., assembly GCA_016284635.1. GTDB lineage: Bacteria > Bacteroidota > Bacteroidia > Bacteroidales > Bacteroidaceae > Prevotella. The sequence continues at coordinate 7,395 of JAEEPF010000018.1, read as the reverse complement.
TCTACGGATATAATAATGTGGAGATTCCTACGCAGCTGAAGAGTTCACTTGTGATCAAGGGCGATGAAGATCGAAAACACAAACTGGCTAATCTGGTAAGTGAGCAGTTGGTAGGTGAGGGCTTCAATGAGATATTGAATAACTCTTTGACAAAGTCGTCGTACTACGGTGACAAGCAGGATACGCTGGTACATATTATGAATCCACTCTCCAGCGATCTGAACGTGATGCGTCAGACCTTGCTGTTTGGTGGTCTTGAAAGTATTCAGCACAATGTGAACCGCAAGCGCCAGAACCTGCGTTTCTTCGAGTTCGGAAATGTCTATACTTTCGATCCGGAGAAGAAGAATGATGACGATCCGATGCAGGCTTATAAGGAACAGAATCATGCCGCACTCTGGGTGACAGGTAAACGTGTGGAAGGCTCTTGGGCTCACAAGAATGAAGATTCCACCTTCTATGAGCTGAGTGCCTATGTGGAGAATATCCTCCGTCGTATCGGTGTGAAACCTGGTATGATTGTTCGCAAAAAGTCAGAGAACGATATCTTCTCCAGTGGCCTTACCATCGAGAACCGTGGTGGTAAGAAACTCGTGGAGATGGGTATCATCACGAAGAAGTTGCAGAAGCAGTTCGGTCTTGACAATCCTGTGTATTATGCTGAGATGAACTGGACGGCGCTGATGAAGGTGATCAAAAAGAATGAGGTACTTTATACAGAGATCTCTAAGTTCCCTGCTGTGAGTCGTGACTTGGCACTGCTGGTTGACAATAGTGTGGAGTTTGCACAGATTGAGCAGATTGCCCGTCAGACCGAGAAGAAGTTCCTGAAGAAGGTTGAGCTATTTGATGTCTATGAGGGTGACAAGCTTCCTGCTGGTAAGAAGTCGTACGCTGTGAACTTCATCCTTCAGGATGAGGAGAAGACGATGGGTGACAAGCAGATCGATGCCATCATGCAGAAACTCATCACCAACATCAAGAAGCAGCTGAATGCAGAACTGCGCTAAAGGTAAAAAAGTAAAAAGGTAAAACAATAAAAAAGAAATCCAATGGGAAGAGCATTTGAATATCGTAAAGCTACGAAGCTGAAGCGATGGGGCCACATGGCCAAGACATTTACAAAGATTGGTAAGCAGATCGCTATTGCTGTAAAGGCTGGCGGTCCAGAGCCGGAGAACAACCCTGCACTGCGTGCTATCATTGCCAACGCTAAGCGTGAGAACATGCCGAAGGATAACATCGAGCGTGCCATTAAGAATGCAATGGGTAAGGACCAGAGTGACTACAAAGAGGTAACTTATGAGGGATATGGCCCTCACGGAATTGCCATCTTCGTGGAGACACTGACTGACAACACCACCCGTACGGTAGGTGACGTCCGTTCAGTATTCAACAAGTTCAATGGTAACCTGGGTACACAGGGTTCACTTTCGTTCCTGTTCGACCACAAGGCTGTATTCACATTCAAGAAGAAGGATGGTCTGGATATGGACGAGATGATTCTCGATCTTATTGACTATGGAGTGGAGGATGAGTATGATGAGGATGAGGAAGAGAACAGCATCACCATCTATGCCGATCCTACAAGCTTTGGCGCTATCCAGAAGCATCTTGAAGAGAACGGTTTCGAGGTGACGGGTGCTGAGTTTACTCGTATCCCCAACGACCTGAAAGATGTTACGCCAGAGCAGCGTGAGTCTATCGATAAGATGGTTGAAAAGTTGGAAGACTTCGACGACGTTCAGACGGTTTATACAAACATGAAACCTGAGTAAAGAGCTTAATCCCCGCCATCCGGCGGGGATTAATAGTCTTTATCAGTGAAAATCACTTCAAGCCTGATCTTCTTCGGATCCTTTTCCGAACGATAGGTATAGGCAAAACGAAACTTGTTCTCTTTATAGACACGCAGGTTGGTGGAGTTCTTCAGCTCTTCTTTCAGAGCGCCTCTGGCATCTACCTTTTCCATGATACCGTCCTGATCAGCAAAGTCTGTCAGTGTGTAATAATAATGTAAGGTGTGCGTATCGCGCTCGAAGGCCATACTGTCAAGAATGATGTTCTTGTCCATTCTCATGGGACAGTTTTTCTCGGTGTATTCTTTTGCCTCGCGGGCACAGCGGTCTTCCAAAGACTCTCGACATCCCACCAAAAGGGTGCAAATTGCAGCTAATATCCAAAACTTTTTCATAATGAATGCTATTTTTGGGTGCAAAGATACAAAAAAAAGCAAAAATATCTCTTTTCCGATAAAAAAATTGTATCTTTGCAACTTAAAAGTACTTGTATAAACTGATGGACCATATAAGAAACTTCTGTATCATCGCACATATAGACCATGGTAAGTCAACCTTGGCAGATCGTTTATTGGAATTCACTAAAACCATTCAAGTGACCGAAGGTCAGATGCTGGATGATATGGAGTTAGAGCGTGAACGTGGTATTACCATTAAGAGTCATGCGATCCAGATGGAATATACGTATCAAGACGAAAAGTATATCCTGAACCTGATTGATACACCAGGACATGTGGATTTCTCTTATGAGGTGTCCCGTTCTATTGCTGCCTGTGAGGGTGCATTGTTGGTAGTGGATGCCACACAGGGTGTTCAGGCTCAGACCATCTCCAATCTGTATATGGCTATCGATCATGATCTGGAGATTATTCCTGTCATCAATAAGATAGATATGCCTTCTGCTATGCCTGATGAGGTGGAAGATGAGATTATCGACCTGATTGGTTGTGATCGTTCTGACATCATCCGTGCGTCAGGAAAGACGGGCGAAGGTGTTGAGGATATTCTGAATGCCGTTGTGGAGCGTATTCCTCATCCGGAGGGTGACGAGAAAGCACCATTACAGGCTTTGATCTTCGATTCTGTCTTTAATTCCTTCCGTGGTATCATCGCTTACTTTAAGATAGTGAATGGTACCATTCATGCAGGCGATCACGTGAAGTTCTTCAATACGGGGATGGAATATGATGCCGATGAGATTGGTGTGCTGAAGATGGATATGATTCCACGCAAGGAACTGCGCACTGGCGATGTGGGCTATATCATCAGTGGTATCAAGAACTCCAAGGAAGTGAAGGTGGGTGATACCATCACTCAGGTCGCCAATCCTTGTAGTTCAGCCATTGAGGGTTTCCAGGAAGTGAAACCGATGGTGTTTGCTGGTGTCTATCCCATCGATCCTACGGATTACGAGAATCTGCGTGCCTCTTTGGAGAAGTTGCAGTTGAATGATGCCTCGCTGACATTCACACCAGAGAGCTCTGTGGCTTTGGGCTTCGGCTTCCGCTGTGGATTCCTCGGCCTGCTTCACATGGAGATTGTGCAGGAACGTCTCGATCGTGAGTTTGATATGGATGTCATCACTACAGTGCCTAACGTGTCCTATATGTGCTACACCAAACAGGGTGAGGTGAAGGAGGTGCATAATCCATCTGGACTGCCTGATCTGACGATGATTGAACATATTGAGGAACCTTATATCCGTGCGTCTATCATTACGGCAGCCGACTATATCGGTCCTATTATGACGCTATGTCTCGATAAGCGTGGTGAACTGATTGATCAGCAGTATGTGTCAGGTAATCGAGTAGAACTCCATTTCCATCTGCCATTGGGTGAGATCGTGATCGACTTCTACGACAAACTGAAGTCCATCTCAAAGGGTTATGCCTCGTTCGATTACCATATCGATGGTTTCCGACCCTCAAAACTGGCGAAGTTGGATATCCTGTTGAACGGTGAGCCTGTGGATGCCCTTTCTACACTGACCCATCAGGACAATGCCGTTACTTTTGGCCGACGGATGTGTGAGAAGCTGAAAGAGCTGATCCCCCGTCAGCAGTTCGATATCGCCATTCAGGCAGCTATCGGTGCCAAGATTATCGCCCGTGAGACGGTGAAACAGGTACGTAAGGATGTGACTGCCAAGTGTTATGGCGGTGATGTGAGTCGTAAGCGTAAGTTGCTTGAGAAACAGAAGCGCGGAAAGAAACGTATGAAGCAGATCGGCAATGTGGAAGTGCCTCAGAAAGCTTTCCTTGCTGTGTTGAAACTTGATTAAGAAATCAATAACATATTAAAAAACTAAAGGTCCCAAATTTGGAATTATGCCGAACATTAGCATTACTACTAGAGACGTGGCACGTGAATTAGCCCGGCGTTACAGCACAATGACACACGAGGAGCTCGATATGCTTGAGAGCATCCTGGTGCCCATGAAGTTTGCGAAGAATGAGTTTATTCTTCGTGAAGGTGAGATCTGTACCAATATTTACTGGATCGTAAAAGGTCTGGTGCGTCAGTTCTATTTTAAGAATGACAAGGAACTGACGGAGTATATGGCTACCGAGAACAGTATTGTGATGTGTATTGAGAGCCTCTTCCGTGAGCAGCCCACGAAATTGCAGATCAAGGCTTTAGAGCCCACCATTCTCATTGCCTTGCCAAAGGCTGAACTTGAGGCTGTGGCCATGAAGAGTGTGAACATCCAGATCCTCTATCGTAAGATCCTTGAGGAGTCGCTGATCCTGAGTCAGCATCATGCCGATATGCTTCGCTTTGAGAGTGCCCAGGATCGTTATCAGAAACTTGTGAAGAATCAGCCTCAGTTGGTGCTTCGTGCGCCGTTGGTGTATATCGCCAGTTATCTGCAGATGACACCAGAGACGCTTTCTCGTGTCCGCACCGCTACGCTGTTGGAAGGTTAGTGACGCTCCAGAAACAGGGCGTGATCAATGCAATGAGGCAATTCCTCCTGGTAGTGAGTCACGTAGATCAGCGTCACGGCTGGATTCTTGCAGTATTCATCCACCAGGTCTTTTACCATTTTCCTATTCAGATCATCCAGACCATGCAAGGGCTCGTCGAGAATCAACAGATCAGGTTCTTTGACGAATGCCCTTGCCAATAAGACGAGTCGCTGTTCGCCACTCGACATCTCCATGAATTTCCTGTCAGCAAGATCACCAACGCCAAAGGTGGTCAGCCACTTACGGCATTGTTCCTTCTCGGCTTCAGTAGGACGTACATAGAGACCCACAGAGTCTTTCAGTCCGCTGGCAACAATCTGAAGGGCTGGGATATTCTGTTTGTAACTGCGATGCATCTCTGGCGACACATAGCCGATATGTCGCTTGATATCCCAGATGCTCTCACCAGAACCGCGCTTATGTCCGAAGAGTGAGATATCACAGGCATAACTTTGGGGATTATCGGCACAGACCAACGAGAGTAGGGTAGATTTACCAGAACCGTTCTGTCCTGACAGCGACCAGTGCTCACCCTGATGTACCGTCCAGTCCAAATCCTTTAGGATCGTCCGCTCACCATATCGGATACTCACCTTGTTGAATCGGATGATTGAGCCCCCTAACTTAGGGGGTTGGGGGTCTGAAGAGTCAAATATTCTATTGTTCAGCCCCCTGTCGCCCCCTAACTTAGGGGGCTTGTTCTCCACCTTCGGCAAGACTTTCATCTCCTTCACCTCCACGATATGCGTAATGAAGTCAGGAATTTCGTCAGTCTTTGCCAGCACGAGGATAATCTGCAGTCCCTGTTCCTTGGCTAACATCGTCATCAGTGCCTTCAACTGATCCCTGGTATCTGCATCGAGTCCGATAAAGGGATTCTCCATGATCAGCACCTTCGGATTGGTGAAGAGCGATGAGGCCAACTTGTATTTCCTCAGCTCACCACTCGACAAGAGGATGATATACTTATCAAGCAAGGGTTCCAGATGGAACAGTTCATAGATATGCTGTTGCAGGGCGCGACGCTCTGGTGTGTCCTCGCCAGCCAGTTTGTAAGCCTCCTCGAGTTTGCTGCCAACGGTGGGTGTCTCCTCGTCGATCTCCATCTGGTTCCAGCGCTGCTGCAGGAAGTATGTCTTATCATTATCCCCTCCGTAGGTGTCTCGGAAGGTAATGTGTTTCAGGTTGTTATATGGCTCGTTGAAACCATACTTTACCATATCAGGAAAGGCAGGGTGGCGACCTGTCAGGATATCCACAAACATCGATTTGCCTGAACCGTTACGGCCTATGATGGCGATATGCTCACCTTCCTCTAAAGTGAAGTTCACAGGCTCTGCCATACTCCACTCAGGTTTCCTCGCGCGCGCGTTTCTTATCTCAATTGTCTTCATTCTTAAAGTCCTTAAGTCCTTAAGTCCGTTGCTAAAATTATTTTTTCACTTTTCCTGGATTCTTGCTGACGAAGTCCTTCCAACCACGATACTTTACCTCACTCTCAGGTCGTCCCATCTGCAGGTAGTGACAATAGGCTGCTGCCAGTGCATCCGTTGCATCCATAAATTTTCCCATCTCCTCATTGGGAATCTTCAACAGCCGTTGCAGCATACCAGCCACCTGTTCCTTTGAAGCAGAACCAGTGCCCGTCAATGCCATCTTGATTTTCATCGGTGCATACTCATGGATGGGTACACCGTGATGGATCGCTGCAGCAATGGCAGTACCCTGAGCCCGACCTAACTTCAACATCGACTGCACGTTCTTACCGAAGAAAGGTGCTTCGATAGCCATCTCGTCAGGCAGATAACCATCAATGATCCCAGTCACGCGTTCAAAGATATGGCCTAGTTTCATATAGGCATCAGGAAACTTACGCAGGTCGATCACACCCATCGTGATCATCTGCGCCTTTCCATCCACCACCTTCAGCAGCCCGTAGCCCATCAGGTTCGTTCCCGGGTCAATACCTAATATGATTTTCTCCATATCGGTTACAAAGGTACACATTTTATTCCGTAAAAGGAACGTAAATGGGAACTTTTTTAGACGAATAATCTCCCAATCTGGAAAACGAGTGCTGAGGCGATCCAGGCGACGGCAGTGGTATAGACGGCGGCGAAGATGGCCCAGCGCCAGGAGCCTGTCTCGTTCTTGATGGCGGCAATGGTGGCGATACAGGGGAAGTAGAGCAATATAAATATAAGGTACGCGTAGGCTGCCAGCGGTGTGATGCCTTCTTGTAGCATCATCTGGCGCAGTCGGGTATATTTCTCATTATCGTCGCTGAATGTGTCGTCATCGCCAAAGGAGTCATCACCGCTGTAGAGTACACCTATGGTGGAGGCTACGATCTCTTTGGCTCCAACACCTGCCAACAGGGACACATCGAGTTTCCAGTTGAAACCCTGTGGCTCGAAGATGGGTTCGATGGTCTTACCCATGCGTCCGATATAGCTCTGCTCCTGCTGTTGGGGCACGTCAAGCGCATCGTTGTGGGGATAGTAGCCCAATGCCCAGACGATGATAGAGGCGACGAGGATGATGCCTCCCATCTTCTTCAGGTATTCCTTTCCTTTCTCCCATGTGTGACGCCAGATGGCCTTGGGTGTCGGCCAGCGATAGGGTGG
>JAEEPF010000145.1 GCA_016284635.1 Prevotella sp. | reverse complement strand
GATCAGGGGGACAGGTCATTGATCTTTTATTTTGAAAGGGGAAGGGATTCGGGAGTCAAAGCGACTTCCGTTTTTTCGTCTGGCTAGGGCACGTCGATCAAGGGCACGTCAATCGCCTAAAGATCCACTGGTGTATTTGGACGATGCTGTTTTTGAACAAGAGATAGCTAAGATTTTGGAGCAATGAATTAAAACAAATTTCCCCTTGTCACGAATTGAAGATGAATATTTTATTAATATTTGTGATAATTCGTGTGAAAAAGAAATAATCTCACCATCATTAAAGGCTTGAAACCGAGAGTTTCAAGCCTTTAATGTTTATCCTTGCAGCCCGTTATCCCATAATGAACGTGCGCTCCAGCCAGTAGCAGAGGATACCGGCGAGGTAGCCTGCGAAGGCCACCCAGGTGATGCGCTTCATATACCAGCCGAAGGTGATCTTCTCAAGGCCCATGACGACCACACCGGCAGCGGAGCCGATGATCAGCATCGAGCCGCCAACACCAGCACAGTAGGCCAGCAGCTGCCAGAAGATGCCGTCGATGGCCAGATCACCGGCAGCCTGAACAGGATACATGCCCATACAACCAGCCACGAGCGGCACATTGTCGACAATCGACGAGAGCACACCGATGATGCCCGTCACGAGGTAGTGATTGCCCTCGAAGGTGGCGTCGAGCGTCTGTCCGAGCATGGCCAGCACACCCACCTCTTGAAGCACGGCCACAGCCATGAGGATGCCGAGGAAGAACATGATGGTGCCGAGGTCAATCTTCGACAGCAGGTCGCTCACGCGCTTGGCCATCGTGTCGTCCTCAGCCGTATTGTAATGGAAGATCTCCGTAACCGTCCAGAGCACACCCAACACGAGCAGGATGCCCATGAACGGCGGCAGATGGGTGATGGTCTTGAAGATGGGCACGAAGCAGAGACCGCCCACACCCAACCAGAAGATGATGTCGCGCTGGGCCTTCGTAAACTGGCTCACTTCGGCCTTCGGCAGGTTGTTCTCCTTGTCGAACTTTCCGTTAAGCTGATACTGCAGGATAAAGGCTGGCACGAGCATCGAGACGAGCGAGGGAATGAAGATCTCAGTGATGACGCCCTGGGTCGTAATGACACCCTTGATCCAAAGCATGATAGTAGTCACGTCGCCGATGGGTGAGAAGGCACCTCCGGAGTTGGCCGAGATGACCACGAGTGCAGCGTAGATGAGACGGTCGCCACGGCTCTGAACGAGCTTGCGGAGCACCATGATCATCACTATCGAAGTGGTCAGGTTGTCGAGGATGGCCGAGAGAAAGAAGGTCATGAAGGCCACACGCCACATGAGTTTCCGCTTGGAACGGGTCTTCATGGTGTCGCGCACAAAGTTGAAACCGCCGTTGGAGTCGACAATCTCGACGATGGTCATGGCGCCCATTAGGAAGAAGAGGGTGCCTGCGGCATCGCCCAGATGGTGCTCGATCACCTCGGCAATGTGATGGATGACGTCACCCTCGGCGACAGCGGGATAATAAGCAGCGGGGCCCACCATCAGCAGGGTCCAGCAGAACACACACATCAGCAGGGCAATGGCTGCCTTGTTGACCCTCGTCAGGCTCTCAAGGGCTATGCAAAGGTAGCCGATGCAGAAGACGATGACAATAGCAATCGTTAATGTTGACATTTTGAATCTGAGTTATTAAATTGTTCGTAATTTGACTGCAAAGGTAGCAAAAAGAAGTGAAAAGTGGGAAGTGAAAAGTGAAAAGTAATGCCCTTTAACTCCCTTTAACTCCTTTATCTTCTTTAACTTCCAAAAAAATCTTATCTTTGCACCTTAGATATGAACAACCCGATACAGGAAACCAGATGGAGTGAGAATGTTATTCTGGCCGATGCGGACTATGTGGACAAGGTCGCATTCAACCTCATCGTGAACTTCGAGCGGATGCTGGGCCGACGCATCCCCAAGGCAGACCTGGCCAAATGGGTGGACTGCGTAGCCCTCGACGGAGGACTAAGGGCGGGTGGGCACGAGACACTCGTAGTGCTGGCACATCGGAAAGAGAAGACACAAATGGAGAACTTCGCCCCTGGCAACTATGCCGCTGAACTCGACGGCAAGGCGTTCAAGGACTCGTTGGGGGAGTTCGTCATCAGTGCCGTCGCCATCGAGGAAATCGCCGACAGCGAGGACTATCTGACAGAAGCCCTACGTCTGGTAACGGCCCAGAAGGAGGTGAAGCGGGTGATGGTGATTCCCAACGCCGAGGATCCCTATATATATAATAAGGTACGCGAGGTGCTGAACCGTGTCGATGACGACGAGAAGCGTATCACCGTCTTCGCGATGGAGCCCAAGCCGGGCGGCAATTTCCGTCAGGAGATCCTCGGCTACTCCCTCATGGCCGCCCTCGGCATCACCTCCGATGAAATCAATAGTAAATCGTAAATCAGTAAATCATAAATAATATTATGTCAAGAGTATTAATGATTGGCGCTGGAGGCGTCGCCACGGTAGCAGCATTCAAGATTGCACAGAATGCAGACGTGTTTACCGACTTTATGATCGCCAGCCGCCGCAAGGCCAAGTGCGACAAGATTGTAGCCGACATCCACAAGGCTGGCTACAACATGGACATCCAAACCGCTCAGGTGGATGCCGACGATGTGGAGCAGCTGAAGGAGCTCTTCACGGACTACAAGCCTGAGCTCGTGATCAACCTCGCCCTGCCCTATCAGGATCTGACCATCATGGACGCCTGTCTGGCATGTGGCTGTAACTATCTCGACACGGCGAACTACGAGCCGAAGGACGAGGCACATTTCGAGTATTCCTGGCAGTGGGCCTACAAGGACCGCTTCGAGCAGGCAGGGCTGACGGCCATCCTCGGCTGTGGCTTCGACCCAGGCGTCAGTGGCGTCTATACGGCCTATGCCGCCAAGCACCACTTCGACGAGATCCACTATCTGGACATCGTGGACTGCAATGCCGGTGACCACCACCACGCCTTCGCCACGAACTTCAATCCTGAGATCAACATCCGCGAGATTACCCAGAAGGGCCTCTACTACAAGGACGGTCAGTGGATTGAGACGGAGCCGCTGGAGATTCACAAGCCCCTCACCTACCCCAACATCGGGCCGCGTGAGTCGTATCTGCTGCACCATGAGGAACTGGAGTCGCTGGTCAAGAACTATCCCACTATCAAGCAGGGACGCTTCTGGATGACCTTCGGCGAGCAGTATCTGAAGCACCTCGATGTGATCCAGAACATCGGTATGAGCCGTATCGACGAGATCGAATACGAGGCACCGCTGGCTGACGGCTCTGGCACGGCGAAGGTGAAGATCGTGCCCCTGCAGTTCCTGAAGGCTGTTCTGCCCAATCCGCAGGACCTCGGCGAGAACTACGAGGGTGAAACCTCCATCGGCTGCCGCATTCGTGGTATCAAGGACGGCAAGGAGCGCACCTATTATGTCTACAACAACTGCAAGCACCAGGAGGCCTACAAGGAGACTGGTATGCAGGGTGTGTCGTACACCACTGGCGTACCTGCCATGATTGGCGCGATGATGTTCGTGAAGGGTCTCTGGAAGAAGCCCGGTGTGTGGAACGTGGAGGATTTCGATCCCGATCCGTTCATGGAACAACTGAACAAGCAAGGTCTGCCCTGGCACGAAGTGTTCGACGGCGACCTCGAATTATAGTATTAACTCTTAAATTTCTAAAGCTATGGCAAAGAAAGAAGAATCAACGGAGCAACTGACTCCACAACAGCAGAAGCTGAAGGCTCTGCAGGCTGCAATGGCCAAAATCGAAAAGGACTTCGGCAAAGGCGCCATCATGCGCATGGGCGAAGAGAAGATCGTGAATGTAGACGTGATTCCCACAGGTAGTATCGGACTGAATGCCGCACTTGGTGTGGGCGGCTATCCCAAGGGACGTATCATTGAGATCTTCGGCCCTGAGTCATCTGGTAAGACCACTTTGGCCATCCATGCCATCGCAGAGTGCCAGAAGGCAGGTGGTGTGGCTGCATTCATCGACGCTGAGCACGCCTTCGACCGTTTCTACGCAGAGCATCTGGGCGTGGACATCGACAACCTGTATATCTCACAGCCTGACAATGGTGAGCAGGCCCTGGAGATCGCAGACCACCTGATCCGAAGCAGTGCCATCGACATCATCGTCATCGACTCTGTGGCAGCCTTGACGCCTAAGAAGGAAATAGAGGGCGACATGGGCGACTCGGCAGTAGGCCTGCAGGCCCGTCTGATGAGTCAGGCCCTGCGCAAGCTCACCTCTACCATCGCAAAGACCAAGACCACCTGTATCTTCATCAACCAGCTGCGCGAGAAGATCGGCGTGATGTTTGGCAATCCTGAGACCACGACGGGTGGTAACGCCCTCAAATTCTATTCCTCCGTGCGTCTGGACATCCGCAAGGTGACCACGTTGAAAGACGGCGACCAGCCTATCGGCAATCAGGTGCGTGTGAAGGTGGTGAAGAACAAGGTGGCTCCTCCCTTCCGCAAGGCAGAGTTTGAGATTACCTTCGGAGAGGGCATCTCGAAGGTTGGTGAGATCGTAGACCTGGGTGTTGAGAACGAGATCATCAAGAAGAGCGGTTCGTGGTTCTCATACGGCGATTCCAAGTTGGGCCAGGGCCGTGACGCCACGAAGACACTTCTGCAGGACAATCCAGAACTCTGCGAGGAAATCGAGGCAAAAATCTTGGAAGCCCTCAAGGACAAGTAGTATCTTTTTCCCCTCCTGAGTTAGGAGGGGTGCCCGAAGGGCGGGGTGGTCTGATCCGCCTCAATTCCGCCTCCCACAAAAAACCGCTCCTCGTTTTGAGGAGCGGCTTTTTTATCGAATTCTGACAGTCTGTCAGTATTGTTCAATATCTTAAAGCGGAGTACCCTTGCCGTTCTTCCAACTGCTCGACGAACTCTTCTTTTTCTTCGCTGTGGTAGCTCTACCCTTGCCTGCTGTCTTAGCCTTTGGCGCATCCTTCGTGTAATACTTCTCCACGACGCCAGAGCCGTTGAAGTCCACATACAGCAGTTTGTTGTTCGAGCGCTTGAACATCCAGGTATACTGGCCATTCTCGCCATGAGTAATCTCATCGGGTTCACCAGCAGCCAGCATCACCTCATCCTCAGAGAATCCAACGCTGACGTGGCCCATACGGATCATGCCACGGCTACCCTCGGTGGTCTCGATCTTTCTACCAGGACCTGGAGCGAAGAGATAAGAGAAGTAGTCGTCAGGCTCCTGCTCAAAGTCCTTCGAGGTGCCAGTGATGCTCTTCTGGTCGAGCGTCACATCCTTATAGAAATAGGTGCCCAGGATCATATGCTTGAACTGCGCCGTGAACTTCGTGTCATTCTTATGCGGATTGAGGGCCATAATCTGGAAGCCGATCATACGCGGAATATTCTGCACCTTCTTCGTGGCCTCGTTGAGCATCGTGGTGGGATACTTTGTGTGAACCACCTTGCCGATATAGGCCCTGTAGTTATAGCTGTTCACTGCCATAACGTCATCCACCAGCTCGAAAGAGTTGCCGAACAGATACTTGGCATTGTCCATGATGAACTCGTCGTCACGCATACCGCAGTTGGTCTTCGAGATGGCCACGTTCTGATAGAACTCGTTGCCGTCCTTGTCCTCAACGATGATTTTCACAGGATAGGCGCGTGTGCCGACACCCACGGCGACCACTTTCACCTCCATTTCCTTGTCGACGGTCACATCCATGAATCCGTCGCCGTCATACTCTGTATCGATACGATAGTACTGGGTCTTCGTGTACATCGTCCTGCCCATCAGCTTCTCACGGGCAATGTCCACATCACCCAGATAAGCCAGCGTAGGCACGCCCAGCTTGTTATAGCAGTAGTCATCGAACGAGCCGCTCGGGATCTCATAATAATAGTCCCTGTCGTTGTCAGGACAATAGAAGTTGACGCGATGATGTCCGTCGGAGCTCTCGTTATGACCCTTGTAGATCATAATCTTGTGACGCAGCGACATACTGCTCACGTCCTTGCCAGTGGCAGCGTCGGCAAAAGTCTTCACCACCAGGTCATACTTCTCAGGCATCACCATGAATTTCATACCTTCCTGCCAGTCACAAAGACTGTAGAACCTGAAATTGTCACTGATGAAATCACGGGCCGTCTCATCTTCAAGGTTAGGGATAGAATCGGCAGCCAACTCGACTTGCGCCTTCTGCTTGGCGCTACGAGTCTTCACAATGTATGGATTCTCCTGAGCAGTGGCTGTCAGAAAGAGAAATGCCACACATGTTGTCAAAAAAGCCTTTTTCATTACTTACGATCGTTAAAATAAAGAATTCTGAGTGCAAAGTTAACACATTTTTGGAATATACCAAAATAATTTGTGCCAAAATGACGTGAAGAGGACATTTTTTTATACTAAAAGCCATTTTGGCACATGGTTTGCACACCCAATCTGCGGATTTTTGTCCTATTTAACATCGAGTATTAATTAAAAAAATAAGAATTATGGGAAAGATTATTGGAATTGACTTAGGAACTACCAACAGCTGCGTTGCCGTCTTCGAGGGTAACGAGCCTGTAGTGATTGCCAACAGCGAGGGCAAGCGTACGACGCCCTCTGTGATTGGTTTCGTGGAAAACGGTGAGCGTAAGATCGGTGACCCTGCCAAGCGTCAGGCCATCACCAACCCGAAGAACACCGTGTACTCTATCAAGCGTTTCATGGGTGAGAACTGGCAGCAGACCGAGAAGGAGATTTCTCGCGTACCTTATTCAGTAGTGAACGAGGGCGGCTATCCCCGTGTAGACATCAACGGCCGTAAGTACACCCCGCAGGAGATTTCGGCTATGATACTGCAGAAGATGAAGAAGACTGCCGAGGACTATCTCGGACAGGAGGTGACCGACGCCGTCATCACCGTGCCGGCCTATTTCTCCGACTCTCAGCGTCAGGCAACGAAGGAGGCTGGTCAGATTGCAGGCCTCAACGTGAAGCGTATCGTCAACGAGCCGACAGCTGCCGCATTGGCATACGGTGTCGACAAGGCTAACAAGGATATGAAGATCGCCGTGTTCGACCTCGGTGGTGGTACGTTTGATATCTCCATCCTGGAGTTCGGCGGCGGTGTGTTCGAGGTGCTCAGCACCAATGGTGACACCCACCTCGGCGGTGACGACTTCGACCAGGCTATCATCGACTGGCTCGTACAGGAGTTCAAGAACGACGAGGGTGCCAACCTGAAGGACGACCCGATGGCCATGCAGCGTCTGAAGGAGGCTGCCGAGAAGGCTAAGATTGAGCTGTCTTCTTCTACTTCGACAGAGATCAACCTGCCGTATATCATGCCAGTAGGCGGCGTGCCCAAGCACTTGGTGAAGACACTGACACGTGCCAAGTTCGAACAGTTGGCTCACGACCTGATTCAGGCTTGTCTGGCTCCCTGTCAGAAGGCTATTGCTGATGCCAAGTTGACCACAGCCGATATCGACGAGGTTATTCTCGTAGGTGGTTCAAGCCGTATCCCTGCTGTGCAGACACTGGTGAAGAACTACTTTGGCAAGGAGCCTTCAAAGGGTGTGAACCCCGACGAGGTGGTGGCCGTAGGTGCAGCCATCCAGGGTGCTATCCTGAACAAGGAAGGTGGCGTAGGCGATATCGTGCTGCTCGACGTAACCCCGCTGACACTGGGCATCGAGACCATGGGTGGTGTGATGACCAAGTTGATCGAGGCTAACACAACCATTCCTTGCAAGAAGAGCGAGACCTTCTCTACCGCTGCAGATAATCAGACAGAGGTAACCATCCACGTGCTGCAGGGTGAGCGTCCCATGGCTGCTCAGAACAAGTCTATCGGTCAGTTCAACCTCACTGGTATTGCTCCAGCACGTCGTGGTATTCCTCAGATCGAGGTCACCTTCGACATCGACGCCAACGGTATCCTCAAGGTTTCTGCCAAGGATAAGGCCACTGGTAAGGAGCAGGCCATCCGCATCGAGGCTTCGTCTGGTCTCTCTCAGGACGAGATCAACCGCATGAAGGCCGAGGCTGAGCAGAATGCTGAGAACGATAAGCGTGAGCGCGAGCGTGTAGACAAGCTGAATCAGGCTGACTCGATGATCTTCCAGACTGAGAACCAGCTTC
>JAEEPF010000144.1 GCA_016284635.1 Prevotella sp. | reverse complement strand
ACCAACACAAAAACTAAACTAGACTTAACTAAAGCATTTCAGGATTTTCCCAAACCCTTGAATGCAAGTGCAAATATACGGAAACTTTCCGAATACTGCAAAACTTTTTTGCATTTTTTTGCAATAATGATACTTTTTTCTATAAAATGGCTGAATTACTCAGCAAAATGGAGTCTAAAATTGTCATTGCAGCCATCGCTTCGACGACAGGCACCGCTCTCGGCAAAACACAAGGATCGTGCCGTCCGCGAGCCGTAAAAGTGGTGGGATTTCCTTCGAGGTCGATTGTCTGCTGTTCCTGCAAAATGGTGGCCACGGGTTTGAAGGCCACACGGAAATAGATGTCCTGACCGTTGGAGATGCCGCCCTGGATGCCGCCGCTGTGGTTGGTGACAGTCGTAATACAACCATCTACGGAACGGAAAACGTCGTTTTGCTCTGAGCCTCTGGCGGTTACGCCGTCAAAGCCCTCACCGTATTCGAAACCCTTGACGGCATTGATGCTCAGCATCGCAGCGCCTAAGGCTGCATGGAGTTTGCCGAACTCTGGTTCACCCACTCCTGCCGGACAACCTTTGATGACGCAGGTGATGACACCTCCGATGGTGTCGCCCTCAGCCTTCATCCGTTCTATCAGTGCCTCCATCTCTGCGGCTTTCTCAGGATCCGGACAGCGCACAGCGTTCGATTCCGTCTTGGAGAGGTCGTAGCGGTGGTAGTCACGATCCAGAGCGATATCCCCCACTTGCGAGGTATAGGCCTGGATGGTGATGCCTTTCTGCTGGAGCACCAGTTTGGCCAGAGCTCCGCCTACACAACGGCTGATGGTGATACGGGCCGAAGAACGCCCACCACCACGATGGTCGCGAATGCCGTATTTCTGATGATAGGTGTAGTCGGCGTGGGATGGACGGAACAGACAACGAAGGTTCTCATAGTCCTGCGAGTGCTGGTTCTGGTTCCTGACAATGAATCCGATGGGACAGCCCGTCGACTTCCCTTCAAAGACGCCGCTGAGCAGTTCCACCTGGTCTGCTTCCTGCCGAGACGTTGTGATATGGCTCTGTCCAGGACGGCGACGGTTCAGTTCCTGCTGGATGAAGGCCAGGTCGATGTCCACGCCTGGCGGCATACCGTCGACAACCCCTCCGATGGCCTCACCGTGACTCTCGCCGAAAGTCGTCAGCCTGAATAGGTTTCCAAATGTATTCACCTTTTTACTTTTTTACCTTTTTACCTTTTAATGGCAGTGTCCGCAGCCTCCTTCATGTTTTCCGCAGCCGTCGCCGCAGTTCTCGCCACAGTTGTCTCCGTGATGTCCGCAGCCCTGACAGCCGCCTGTCAGCATCTTGATGAGTTTCTGGATTTCCTCTTCCGTAGCCTCACGGTTCTCGATCATCTGTCCTTTGAAGTTCAGGGTCTTGCCTGCCAACGGGTGGTTGGTATCGACGGTGACGCCGTCGTCCTCGATCTTCACGACCTTCGCCATAAACTGATGGTCTTCTGTATCGTTCAGTGTGATGATGGCTCCCTCGAAGATATGCTCGTGGTCAAACTTGCCGTTGATGCTGAAGATGTCACGCTCCAACTTATGCACGCCCTCAGGGATATATTCTCCAAAAGCCTCATTGGGCTGTAGGGTGAAATCAAACTCTTTGCCCTTCTCCGTATTGATGAGGTTCTTCTCAAAGGCGTCGAGGGCGATGCCGTATCCGGTGATGAACTCGAAGGGACGGTCTGTGCCCGTCTGCTCCTCCAGCGACTTTTCTCCGTCAGTCACAGTGTACAGCTGGTATGCAACTGAGAGGAATCTGTTTTGTGGTTTATCCATTCTTATACCTTATTATATATAATGCGCTGCAAAGGTACGCATTTTCCCTGAAATAAGTGCCAAATTACGGCGAAAATATGAAATTTTCCTTATTCGACCCATTATTTGACCTGCATCAACAAAAGGGCTGTTATCGCACACAATTGCACAAAAAAGCTTGTGAGTTCCAAAAAGTCGCCGTACCTTTGCACCGTCAAAAGACATTTAGGATATTTGAGCATTGCCCGTTAAACGGGAAAGCGGCGTAAGCCAAAAGGGCTCTTTATCAGGATAACATTATTAATAAGTAGGAGCGGATTAACACACCGCTCTGAGTAAAGAAAAGAAAGGGTAAAAAGATGAAAAAGATGATTTTGACAATGGTAGCTATGCTGAGTATGACAACAGCATTTGCAGAAGGTGAGAACGCAGCCAACGTAGAGAACATGGAGGCTTATGAGTTGAATATCAATATGAACAAGCTCTCCAAAGCTCTGAACCTGGCAGACGACCAGAAAGAGGCTGTTGCTGAGATTCACCACACGTTTGCTTCCGAGCTGATGTTCGCAGCAGAGTATGGCAAGAATGACCGTAAGGCTATGGTAGCCCGCGCCATCGAGAACGATGTGAAGTGGATGCGCTATGTGCTTAACGAGGATCAGATGCACACTTACCTCAAGTTGCTGAACACCACCGTCAACAACCGTGGTCTGAACAAGTAAAAAAGAAAGAGTGATTTTAAGTTTTTAGTAGTTTTGGGGAGGCATTCCGCGAGGGATGCCTCCCTTTTTGGCGTAAAAAATGCCCCTTCCGCGTAAAATTTCTCTTTCCTCTTTCCTCTTTCCTCTTTTTTTTCGTATCTTTGCACTCGAAACCTAAATAAAAGTAGCAATATGAGAAAACTGAAAGTTTATCTTCTTATGGTGGTGGCAGTGGTGTTGGCCAGCTGTGGCACATCACACACCGTGCCCATTACGGGGCGTACACAGAGTCTGATGGTCGAAGATGGTCAGGTGTTGAGTCTGGCCACCCAACAGTATCAGGAGTTTATGAAGACGGCGAAGCTGTCTACCGATGCCACTAAGACGGCGATGGTGAAGCGGGTGGGGCAGAACCTCGCCAACGCTGTGACCAACTACATGACCGCCAACGGTCTGGCAGCGGAGATCGCCAACTTCAACTGGACGTTCAATCTCGTTCAGGACAAGCAGGCGAATGCCTGGTGTATGCCTGGCGGACTGATTGTGGTCTATGAGGGCATCCTGCCTATCACGCAGGACGAGTCATCGCTGGCCATCGTGCTGGGTCATGAGATTGCCCACGCTGTGGCGCGCCACTCTGCCGAGCAGATGAGTACACAGATGAAGCAGCAGCAGGGACTCCAGATTGGAGCGGCAGTTGCCGGCATGCTGGGTATGGGTACGAACACCTCTTCGCTGATTAGTGCCGTCGTGGCTAACGGCTTCAATTTCAAGAACTTGAGTTACTCGCGCAATCATGAGAGCGAGGCCGACCACATGGGACTGATTTTTGCCGCTTTGGCTGGCTATGATCCCCAGACGGCCATCACCTTCTGGCAGCGGATGGCAGCCAACAGCACTAATAAACAATCTGAATTCCTGAGTTCGCATCCCTCTGACGAGACGCGTATCCGTCAGATTCAGGGCTGGATGCCTGAGGCCTTGCAGTATTATAAGAAAGGTGGCGCGACAACGACGACTTCTACGAGTGCCGCTGCCAAGCCCGCCACAACGACGAAGACCTTCCACATCTCGACGAAGAAGAAATAACCAATTATAAAGACATAAGAATGAGAAAGACGATTATTTGCGTGCTTGGCGTCGCCAGTCTGACGATGGCCCATGCACAGACCAAGCCTGGAGGTCTCTCCAGCGAGATGCTGCGTGATATCCAGAAAGAGCAGAAGGCAGAGCCCGTCAACCGTGCGCTGGTGAATGCCGTCGCTGCCAACAGCATCGATGCCCTGACCGTGAACCATCAGAATGCAGGTGCCCTCGACACTTATTTCAGTATCGAGACACCCAAACAGTCCATCACCGACCAGAAATCCTCAGGCCGTTGCTGGATGTTCAGCGGACTGAACGTGCTGCGTTCCAACTATACCAAGGAGCGCGACTCCATACAGGTGGAGTTCTCTCAGGCCTACCTCTTCTTCTGGGATCAGTTGGAGAAGGCCAACCTGATGCTGCAGGGCTGTGTCGATACAGGCCATCAGTCTATCGACGATCCGCGTGTGCAGTTCTTCTTCAAGAGTCCGATAGGCGACGGCGGTACCTTCTGTGGTGTGGCCGACTTGGTGGACAAGTACGGACTCGTGCCTGCAGAGGTGATGCCTGAGACCTATACCAGCGACAACACCTCAAAGGCTCGTGCGCTCATCTCCTCGAAACTGCGCGAATATGGTCTGCAGTTGCGCGATATGGCCCAGAAGGATCGTAAGCAGTCTTCCATCGACAAGGCAAAGACCCGTATGCTCAGCCAGATCTACAAGATGCTCGTCATGACCATTGGCGAACCGCCTCAGCAGTTCACCTACGCCTTTAAGGACAAGAACGGCAAGGCTGTCGCACCTGCCAAGACCTATACGCCGCAGACCTTCTGTCAGGAGGTGGTGGGCGGACCCGTCAACGGCACTTTCATCATGGCGATGAACGATCCACGACGTCCTTATTATAAGACCTACGAGGTAGAATACGACCGTCACACCTACGACGGTCACAACTGGAAATACGTCAACCTGCCGATGGAGGACATCGAGCAGATGGCCATCGCCTCGCTCAAGGACGGCCGCAAGCTTTACAGCAGTTATGATGTCGGTAAGTTCCTCGATCGTAAGCGTGGCTATGCCGATACCGACAATTTCGACTATGCCTCACTCTTCGGCACCACTTTCGGAATGGACAAGGCCCAGCGCATCTCCACTTTCGACAGCGGTTCCACGCATGCCATGACCCTCACGGCTGTCGATCTCGACGAGAAAGGCAAGGTGAAGAAGTGGAAGGTGGAGAACTCCTGGGGTGCCTCTTGGGGACAGCAGGGGTGTCTGATTATGACAGACCGCTGGTTCCGTGAGTTCATGTTCCGTCTGGTGGTCAATAAGAAATATGTGTCTGAGAAGATCCTCCAGGCCTTTGAGACAGAGCCTGTTATGGTGATGCCGGAAGATCCGCTCTTCCTGCCTGACGAGTAGGCCAGAGGGCTATAAAAAATAAAAGAGGCTGCATCGATACAGCCTCTTTTATTTGCTCGATTTCCTTTTTCTATTAATTGAGTGAGAATTTGTAACCGACAGTAATCTGGAACACACTGTTCTTGTTCTGATAAAGCTTGTCGTAAGAGCTGGCTTTGCTGTCGAAGGCATCCTTACCCACGTTGGTCAAGCCATAGGTGTAGCGAGCCTCGAATGTCAGACCCATCGGCAGCTCGTAGGCGATGCTCAGAGGAACAGAGAGGTCAAACTTATTGCAGGCATCCTTGACATCAAGATCTGCGTCGCCAACCTTGAACTTGCTCTTCACCATGAAACCAGGCTGCAGGCCAGCGTTCAGCGACAGACCCTTGGTCACATAGAACTTAGCCATGATGGGAATGTTCACATAATCAATGTTCCATTTGAAATCGTCAACATCCTTAATCTTTGTACCCATCTGCTGATACATGACAGCAGCTGACAGAGCGAACCAGTTGTTCATCTGATACTGACCCTCGAGTCCTACTGCGAAACCAGGCTTATACTTGGTGTCATCGGCAGTAATCGAAGCCAAATTGAAACCTACCTTCGGCTGAAGTGAGAAGGTACCCGGCTCAAACTGAGCTTTTGCTGCAACTGTAGCCACCATCATAGCGGCGATCATCATAATCTTTTTCATAATTCTTTTTCTTTTTTATAATGTTGTTTGAATACAATCCTCTTTGAATTGCGGTGCAAAGGTACGAATATTTTTACACGCCGACAAGTATTTTTATGCATTGTGTGCGCAAACAGACATCTTTTTTGATGAATATCAAGGTTATCTCGGTAATTATGCTTACCTTTGCAGTCGATATATATAATAAGGTATGGAATATTCAAATAAAGAAGAGAAATATCGTCTGCTCACTGAGCAGATACGAAGCCTGATGTGGAGCAGTTCCCTGGTCATATCGCCTGCAGTAGTCTCTCTCGTTCTGAGATTGTCGTGCCCGTCTTTTCGCAGACAGGTGAAGTGGTTGCCGTGCTTGACATCGACAGTAAGGAACTCGCCACCTTCGACGAGACAGACCGTCAGTTTTTGGAGGCAATTTGTGGACTTATAACTATGTAAAATATGAAGCAAAGACTATTATTTGTGATATGCGGACTGTTGGGCGTGATGGCTGTTCAGGCCCAGCCGTTGTTGAAGACCCATGTGGAAACGGGTGATGTGGAGGGCGTGCTTGAAGGCACAGACCTCGCCTGTTATTATGCTATTCCCTTTGCTGCTCCTCCCGTTGGCGACCTCCGTTGGAAGGCGCCGCAGCCTGCCAAGCCCTGGACGGGTGTGCTCAAAGCCAAGGAGACTGCCAAGTGGCCTCCGCAGCCTGAAAAGAGTTATGTGAAATACGACATGATGGACGAGGACTGTCTCTACCTCAGTGTGGTGACTCCTGCCAAGACGGTGAGCGAGGCCCTGCCCGTGATGGTGTTTATCCATGGTGGCGGATTCCGTACTGAGCATTATGGCGGAGAACTGTGGCAGAGTCTGGCCCGTCGTGGTGTGGTCACCGTGTCTGTCGCCTATCGTGCAGGTGCGCTGGGGTATCTGGCGCATGCCGACCTCGCCAGGGAGAATCCTGAGGGTCATTCCGGCAACTATGGCATGCTCGACCTGATCTTCGCCCTCCAATGGGTACAGCGTAACATCCAGAACTTTGGCGGCGACCCTGCGAAGGTGACCATCTTCGGCGAGTCGGCAGGAGCCATGAGTTGTAACATCCTCTGTGCGTCGCCTCTGGCTAAGGGCCTGTTCCGTGCCTGCATCAGTGAGAGCGGTGCCTTTATGTCGCCCCTGAGTCTCATTGACCAGGCGACGGCTCAGATGCTGGGTTATATGTTTATGAACCAGTTGCAGAAGAAGAGCATCGACGAGTTGCGCCAGATGGATGCCAAATCACTCACAGGCAATGACGTGAACTTCCAGGGCAGTGCCCCCATCATCGACGGCTATGTGATGACGGCGCCTCTCTACGACCTCTATCAGAAGGGTGAATACAACGATGTGCCCGTGCTGATCATGCACAACAGCGACGAGGGTGCCGTAGACTTCGACTCTGTGAGCGAAGAGATGTATAACCAGCAGCTCAGTTCGTTGCCAGGCCACTGGGGCGACAGTCTGAAAGCCTATTACCCTGGTCGTACAGACGAGGAGCGGCTTTACAGCCTTCGCGATGTGGTGCGCGATTTGAGTTTCGGATGGCCTGCCTACGCCTGGGCCACCTTGCAGAAGCAGACGGGTAAGAGTCCTGTTTACGTGGCTTATCTCGCCCAGAAGTCGGATACCACCGTCTATGCCAAGGGCAATCGTCGTGGTGCTGCCCATGCCGATGATATCATGTATCTGAAAGGAGCGTTCGACAATAAGGGTGATAAATATCCACAGGAGAAGAAGGTCGGCGAACTGATGCAGCAGTACTGGGTGAACTTCGCCAAGACGGGTGGTGATCCAAACGGGAAAAATATACCTGCTTGGCCCGTGTTCGATGAGCAGAAGCCCACCGTGATGCAGTTCAACAACGGTGCCTCGCTCATCGATGTACCAAACAAGGAGAGAATCTCTCTCATTGACCGCTTCTGTCAGTACATCCGCGACCTGAGGGCGGGTAAGGCCACTCAATAAGGTGCAGACGATATGAAGCATAGGATACTTTTTGTGTGTCATGGGAACATCTGCCGCAGTCCGATGGCAGAGTTTGTAATGAAGGATCTGGTCAGGAAGGCCGGACGTGAGGACGACTTCTATATCGAGTCCGCAGCCACTTCGACGGAGGAGATTGGCAACGAGGTCTATCCCCCTGCCAAACGCAAACTGGCAGAGCACGGCATCGGCTGTAAAGGTAAGACGGCCCGTCAGATGACACGTCGTGACTACGACCGCTTCGACCTCCTCATCGGAATGGACTCCGCCAACATCCGCAATATGTATCGCATCTGTGGCGGCGACCCAGAGCAGAAGATCCACGAACTCTTAGACTTCACTGACCGTCCTGGCGATGTAGCTGATCCTTGGTACACTGGCGATTTCGAAGCCACCTGGCGTGATGTCCTCGAAGGCTGCCAGTGCCTGTTGGAGCGAGAATACTGCAATCCCCATCGATGAATAGTTCAATCTATGAGATTGCAGTATTCCCGCTCTTGCAGCTCAATATGCTGTTATTCGTGTGTTT